>NZ_DASUBE010000032.1:0-10045 GCF_035763405.1 Edaphobacter sp. | reverse complement strand
GATATCCTCCAGTTCGGTCATCCTCCTGCGAGCCTCCGCGATCTGAATCATATCGCGCAAGTCCCACAGCAAGTGGCTTGTCGCCTTCCAGGATTACAAAGTCAACTGGCCGGTCAGGTTTCGGATAGTCTTTGAAGACTTCACCAAGCAGCACATCTCTTCCAGCCCTTTCCGGTCCGATCACGGTTAGAGAGGGAAAATGCTCGCGAAGAATTGAAAAGAGGCGTTCCGTAAGGTCATATCCTTTCTTTCCGCGGTCCTTGTATTCCCATAGGATCGCGCAGAGTGCTTCGTCAGGCATCGGGCGCTCCGTAAACCGTTTCTGCACCTCAACAATCTCGCGGAACCCATGACCAAACCTTTCGCAGATAGATTCCGCAGCTGATTTTTTCTTCAACATCTCAACTGGTGTCTCAGGGCTGACATACTTTCGAAATACTCTCGAAAGCTGAATCCTCATCCACTGCTCTCTGACATTGGAAATTGCCAAAAATAAATCGATTGACGAGTGAGAGCCTTCCAGAAGCTGGCCAAACAAGACGAGTACTGGTTTATACAATTCGCAAGCCAAAGGCAGGACGTCGGGATAATATTCGCCGGAGGACAAGGTTATCCATAGATGACCCTCGTCCTTGTAGTCTGCGAACGCAGCCGCCTTGTGCTTACTGTCGTCCATCATGGCTTCCTGAAACCTTTCTGTTAAGCGGATTTTCAGATGATACCGGATGGTTCCGTGACTTCTCCCTCAACTTCGCCAGTGCAGCGTAACCGGCCCGGCGAGCGGATGCCCGCCTGTCCCCTTCAACCGCGCCTGTTTCAGCGCGAAGTACCATTTCGCCGGCTGGTCGGCGTCGTCGATCAGCATGAGCGCCGGGTTGAAGCGCAGGCCTTCAGCCTGCTCGATCATCGTCTGCTGGTCTTGACGCACGAACCGCGCGCCGAAGAAGGTCGCAATCGACGTGACGAACGGCACCCAATAGGCGATGTCCCACGCAGCAATGACGTCAATGCGGCAGGTCGAAGCTGTCACCGGCGTCACCGTCGTCAGGCTGGTGAACCAGCGGTTGCCTGCGCGGATGGTCTCGTAGCGCCGGTTGGGCAGCACGAAGTCAATCGTCGTCACTGGCTTGCCCAGCAACCGATACGGCGCGCTGTTCGATGAAGGCGCGTGCGGCGACATGCGGAAGCCCTGTGGAATCGGCTCAAACTGCTTGGTCTTCTCGTGGATGCTCGCGCGGCTGCGCCACCACCACGCCTGATGCACGAACGGTCCGTGCGCCGGGTCCATCAACCCGATGATGCCGTGGTCTACATTGCAGGGCAGGTCGGCTACCAGGTGTGCGCTGCGAAACCGCGTGGAGAACTTCGGCAGCTCCGGCACCGGCGGTAGAGCGGCATTCACACGTCCGCTGCCGGGTTCGGGAATATAGACCCAGGCATAACCGTCGCGCTCCTCACACGGATACGCGCTCGCAAAAATCTTTCCCGGCTCCAGCACGTCGTGGCTGGTAAGCGAAGGAATCTCGCGGCACTGGCCTGAACACGGCTCGAAGCGCCAGCCGTGGTACTTGCACTGCACCGTCTCGCCGTCAAACCATCCGGCCGAAAGCGGAATGCCACGATGCGGACACAGGTCGCGCATTGCAAAGATAGTGCCGTCCTTCTTGCGTCCGAGCACCAGCGGCACGCCCAGCAGCAGAGTCTTCGACATCGTGCCCACGCGCAGCTCTCGCGTGCGCAGCGCAGGGTACCAGTCGCCGAAGATTAACTCCGCCGGCGGCCCTCCCGTCTCCGCTGTTCGTGCCTGTTCGGTCAAACCTGCTCCTTGAACGATTGCCTCACCCATCATATCCGGGCGCGCATCAAGTACACTCGGCTGAGAGCGCCGCTCGCCTCGGCAATGGACACGGACACTCTTCTCTCGCAACCCGGCGCACGCCGCAATCGCATCTTCCTTATCGCGCTCTGGTTCCTTTTCTACGCCAGCTTCACGCTCTTCACCCCACCGCTGCTCGACGACGCCGACTCGGTCCACGCCGAGGTCGCCCGCGAGATGCTCGCGCGCCACGACTGGACCACACTCTACGCCAACGGCATCCGTTATCTTGAGAAGGCCCCGGCACTCTACTGGTCGATGGCGGCGAGCTTCCGGCTCTTCGGCCCTACGACCGCAGCCTCACGTCTGCCGCTTGCGCTCACCGTGCTTCTGCTTGCTCTCGCCGTCGAAGCCTTCGCGCGCCGCGTCTTCCAGACCACACGCGCAGGACTCTACGCGGCCCTCATCCTGCTTTCCAGCTTCGGCATCTTCATCTTCACGCGCATCAACATCCCCGACGCAGTGGTTTGCCTCTGGCTCACACTCGCGCTCTTCGCCTACTGGCAGACCGAGCAGCAAGTCCCACACGAATCCCCGGGTGCCCCATTCTTCGCTGCCTCATCGCGAAGGGTGAGAACGACGATCTCCGCTCAACCTTCGCACCTTTTATGCTGGCTCTTCTCCGCCGCCTGCGCGTTGAACGTCCTTACCAAAGGGTTGATCGGAATCGTCTTCCCGGTCCTCATCGTCCTCCTGCATCTTGCGCTCACGCGGCGCAGCTTCGGCGCGGTCATCCGGCGCATCCGGCAGCTTCACCCCTTCACGAGCGCCATCGTCTTCTTTGCAATCGCTGCACCGTGGCACGTGCTCATCGCACGGGCGAACCCCACGCAGGGACACCCCGGCTCGCTCGCCTTCGCGCACGGACACTGGTCCGTCCCGCTGCCCACCGACGGCAACGTCCACGGCTGGCTCTGGTTCTACTTCGTCAACGAACAGGTGTTGCGCTACCTCAACCTGCGCGTGCCACGCGACTACGACACCGTCCCCCTCGTCCTCTTCTGGGGACTCGTCCTCATCTGGCTCATGCCCTGGAGCGCCTATCTCTTCAAGGCCGTTGCCCGCGTCCCGTTCCGCAAGGCATTACGTCCGCGCGTATCTATCCGCACGCTGACGAATACTGAAAGCACGCTGCTTCTGCTCGGCATCTGGGCCGCTGTCCCACTGGTCTTCTTCAGTTTCTCGACCAGGCAGGAGTACTACGTGCTGCCCTCGCTTCCGGCGCTCGTGTTGCTGATCGCCGCGTGGCTGGCAGACGAAGCGACAGAAGCTGAGTCCTTCACCGTGCCCAATCCGCTCACCCGCGCCGGTCAACGCATCTCGGTTGTCCTGCTCGTTCTCGGTGCCATCGCCGCGCTGGTCGCGGGCTTCTTCGTCCTGCATGCGCAGCCAATGCCCGCCAACACCGATCTCGCTTCGCTGCTGCGCCAGAACCCCGGCGACTACGCTCTCAGCTTCGGCCACTTCCTCGATCTCGACACGCGGGCCATGGGAGCCTTCGAGCGCCCGCTGCTGCTCTCCGCTATTGCGCTGTTCGGCGGCACGCTCGCCAACTGGCTCCTGCGCCGCAACTACCGCACGCACGTCGCCAACCTCTGGCTCGCCGCAGGAGGCTTCGGCTTCCTGCTGGCAGCACACATGGGCTTGCAGATTTTTTCTCCCGTACTTAGCTCGCAGCAACTTGCCGTCGCCATCGCCCCGCAGCTTCGTCCCGACGACCTCATCGTGATCCACGGCGAATACGAAGCCGCCAGCACGCTCGGCTTCTATCTCCAGCGGCCCAGTCCCGGAACCACGCCCATCCACATTCTGAACGGTCGCAGCTCGAACCTCTGGTACGGCAGCTTCTTTCCCGACGCCCCGCACATCTTCGAGGACGACCGCTCGCTCGCACTCGAATGGTCCGGCATCCGCCGGGTCTTTCTCTGGCAGGACCTGAGCGACCCCTTGCCTGCCCTTCCCGGCAAGGTCTGGTTCATCGCCGAAAGCGGAGGTAAAGAGATCCTGAGCAATCAGCCCAGCCCCTACTGACGCCGCGCGAACCTCCGAAGACACGCTGCTGCGCGCGTCCGCTGCTATACCCTAAAGGGGATGCAACCCGGCCTCTCCACGCACGTCTTCCTTGAGCAGCGCCTGCACCCAGGCATGCTCGACGCTCTTCACCAAGGCGGCGCCTGCACCATCGAGATCTTCGCCGCCCGCCACCACTTCGACTACACCGACCGCTCCGCCGTGCGCGAAATCGCTTCATGGTTCCGTGCCAACGACGTAGCCGCTACACTGCACCAGCCGCTCTTCACCGACTCGCACTGGTCGCGCCACGTCGCGCCGAACCTGAACCTCATCGACCCGGAGAAGTCGCGCCGCATCGACTCCATGGACGAGGTGAAGCGCGCGCTCGAAGCCGCCGAGCAAATTCCCATCGCCGCCGCCGTCCTCCACCTCGGCCTCAAGGACGAGCCCTGGAACACGCGCGCCCTCGAAAACTCGCTCACGGCCATTGAGCACCTCAAAGCCTTCGCCCACCCGCTCGGCGTTCGCATCCTGCTCGAAAATCTCCAGAACGACGTCACCACACCTGAACACCTACTTGAAATCCTCAAAGTCGGTCACTTCAACAACGTCGGCATCTGCCTCGACGTGGGCCACGCGCATCTTGCCGCACCACCAAATGAGAACCAGCCCAACAAGGGCATCGACGACGCCTTCGAGCTGCTCTCGCCGCGCATCGCAGAGCTTCACCTGCACGATAACCGCGGCCAGAAGGACGACCACCTCTGGCCCGGCTCAGGCAGCATCGACTGGAAAAATCTCGCAAAGCACATCGCTGCATTGCCCGCCAACACGCCAGGCATCCTCGAAATCTCCTACGAACTCGATGAAACGCCGGACTCCGTTTCCGCCAAGACCAGCCAATCCTTCGACCTGATGAAGCGCGCCTGCGAGTAGCCGCTCTTCATCACTGAAGTATTCAGGTATGCTGGTGGACGCCCTCCCCTGCGACTCAGCCCGCCAACTCTGATTTGGAGCGATCATCATGTCGAACGAGCCGCACCCTGACCACATCCTGCAGATAGGTCTCGGCTTCTGGCCGTCAAAGACCCTGCTCAGCGCCGTAGAACTGGAACTCTTCACCAAGCTCGCCAATCACCCCGCGACCTTGGCTGAACTCAGCTCCAGTCTCGGCCTGCATCCACGCTCCGCGCGAGACTTCCTCGATACCCTCGTCGCTCTCGATTTTCTTGATCGCAACGACGGCGTCTACAGCAACACTCCATCGACAGACCTCTTTCTCGACAAGCGCAAACCGTCTTACCTCGGCGGCATCCTCGAGATGGCAAATCTCCGTCTCTATCCCTTTTGGGGCAATCTGACCACCGCATTGCGCACCGGCGAGCCGCAGAACGAGGCTCGCACCGGAGAGGCCAGCACCTTCCAGCAACTTTACGCGGATCCCGAACGGCTCCATGGCTTCCTCAAAGCCATGACCGGCATCAGCCACGGCGCGAACCTCGCCATCGCACAGAAATTCCCATGGAAGCAATACCACTCCGCCGTCGATGTCGGCACAGCACAAGGCGACCTCATCTCTCAGGTCGTGCTTGCCAACCCGCACATCGCCGGGATCGGCTTCGACCTGCCCGAAGTGGCCCCCATCTTTCAGGACTACATCGTCGCCAATAACCTGGATTCACGCGTGAAGTTTCAAACCGGCAGCTTCTTCGACTCCCCACTCCCCCGGGCCGATGTTGTCATGATGGGACACATCCTCCACGACTGGGACCTCGACACCAAGAAGATGCTCGTTCGCAAGGCATACGACGCGCTTCCGGCAGGCGGGGCCTTCATCGTCTACGAGAGCATCATCGACGACGACCGCCGCAAGAACGCCTTCGGCCTCATGATGAGCCTCAACATGCTCATTGAAACTCCAGGCGGCTTCGACTACACCGGAGCCGACTGCATGGGCTGGATGAAAGAAGCTGGCTTCCGCGAAACCCGCGTCGAGCACCTCGTCGGCCCCGAGTCCATGGTCATCGGTACCAAGTAGCCCGCCCGAAGCCCAGACCGCGTTCTGCTTCCGATGCAGAACGCGGGGCTTCCTCTCCCTGCCCGTATCCCGCAATGCCCCGCAAAGCGGGTACACTGTGGCAGTCCATGACGACTACACATCCTCCCCTCGCTTCCATCGCAACCATCGGCCAGCACGAAGGTCAGACCGTCACGCTGCGCGGCTGGCTCTACAACATGCGCGAGTCCGGCAAACTGCTCTTCCCCATCTTCCGCGACGGCACCGGCACCATCCAGGGCATCGTGCCCAAAGCTGCCGTTCCGCCCGAGGTCTTCGACCGCGTCAAATCGCTCACGCAGGAGTCCAGCGTCATCGTCACGGCCAGGGTTCGCGCCGACAAACGCGCGCCCTCCGGCTACGAGCTCGATGTCGAAGACCTCCAGATTGTGCAGCTCGTCAGCGAGGCCGACCCGTTCCCCATCACGCCCAAAGAGCACGGCGTTGACTTTCTCATGGAGCACCGCCATCTCTGGATGCGCACGCCGCGCCAGTCCGCCATCCTGCGCATCCGCGCCACCATCATGCGCGCGGCGCAGGAGTACTTCGACACCAACGGCTTCGTCCGCACCGACCCGCCCATCCTGACGCCCGCCGCCTGCGAGGGCACCAGCACGTTATTTGAACTGGACTACTTCGGCGACCCCGCCTACCTCACCCAGTCCGGCCAGCTCTATATCGAAAGCACCGCGCTCGCGCTGGGCAAGGTCTACAGCTTCGGCCCCACCTTCCGCGCGGAAAAGTCCAAGACCCGCCGCCACCTCACCGAGTTCTGGATGATCGAGCCCGAGATCGCATGGCTCGAACTCGACGGCCTCATGGACCTCGCCGAAGCATTCATCACGCACATCGTCTCGCGCGTGCTCGAACTGCACCAGGCCGACCTCAAAGTCCTCGGCCGCGACACGTCGAAGCTCGAAGCCATCAAGGCACCCTTCCCACGCATCAGCTACGACGAAGCCCACGCCTTGCTCGACGAAGCCTACAAAGCAGGCAAGCTCGAACACCCGCACCAGTACGGCGACGACTTCGGCTCGCCCGACGAAACCTACATCTCCTCGCAGTTCGACAAGCCGGTGATGGTCCACCGCTATCCCGCGGCCTTCAAAGCCTTCTACATGCAGCCCGACCCGAAGGACGCGACCAAGGCCCTCTGCGTCGACGTGCTCGCGCCCGAAGGCTACGGCGAGATCATCGGCGGCTCGCAGCGCATCGACAGCTACGACCTGCTGAAGTCCCGCATCGAAGAACACAACCTGCCCCTCGCCGCCTTCGAGTGGTACCTCGACCTGCGCCGATACGGCTCCGTCCCCCACGCCGGCTTCGGCATGGGCATCGAACGAGTCGTAGGCTGGCTCTGCAACCTCGACCACGTCCGCGAAACCATCCCCTTCGCCAGAACTTTGAATAGAATTTACCCATAAATTCAATCATTCGACTCGGCGTCCAAATGATTCATGTTGAGCTATCAAGTACCCGTCAAGTAATTTGCGTTCAAATAAAAGCATTTATTTTCATATACTTACGCGTATCGTGGCTATTCGAACGTACCCGAATGACGTTAGCCCATCAAGTAAATTTCAATCTCCTTCGGAAACCGCCCACGAAGGAATGTAGCGCATTAGTTTGGGTGCTGCACTTGAGTCATGCGGAAAGATTACACCGGCTTCAACCGCCTCCCTTATCAATCGGGAAGCGGTCGCCGTATTCCGATCTTCGATTGCGAATCTTGCTCGAACCGACGCATTCGTCATATGTTCCCGATTGACATAGCGCAAACACGCATGAAGATACAACGCTCGGACACGATCATCTTTATCCATGCGTTTCAGTGGCTTATGAGCGAACAGCACGATACGGGTATTGCCCTCAATCGCTTCTGTGAGCGGAGCCGGTAGCTGATGTACCTCCGTCAAGAACACAACCTTGTCCCATCCGCTTCCGCGTTCTTCACAAACGCCGATCCGTCTCATCAAGGACGCGAGTGCTTCATTTCGAGAGCGAGGCGGTGAATCGATAAATCGTTCGGTCTTGACCAAAGGCTCACCTGGATTCGTAAGTTCAATCCGATCATCAAAGATTTCGACCATCGGGCCCGAACCGGTAATTGAAAAATCTTGATGGATGAGAGCATTGGCTACAAGTTCTCGGATTGCCAATTCCGGATACATAGAGACATCCTGTCGCAGGGCCTGCCGTATGACCTCGTTGGTGGGCAGAAGTCCGTTTACATATCCGATCAAACCTTCGAACCCATTGCCGTAACCTCTGTGTCCGTCCTGTTCCTTCAAAGTTTCGACGCGGCTGTTTCCCCTATATTGGATGACACGAATAGCCTTCCGCTTCAATGGGCCAAAATCATCGAGACGCTTTGCGAACAACACAGCGCCGAGATTTGTAATGTCCCACTTTCCTGCGCCATTTGGATTTATCAGATTATCTGATTGAAGCGCAGATAGAGTTGCTTTTCTACTTTCAGGTAGTGAACGAGCGACCAACTCAAAATAAGACGGCACATCGAGAAGCGTAATAACATCCTCTTCTGTCAAGTTGTCAGCAGCCGTATTGCTTTCAAACGGCACCTCGTCGAAAATTCTCCAGAGCGCTCGCTCCTTCTCTGGAAAATCTTTGAGCCTCTTCTTATATGAGCCGACCCGTATATACTCGTGACCGGAAAAAGCTACCGGGTGGCGCGCTGCACGTTCAATTTCGAGAATAATGACAGCGTGGCTCTCGACAAACAGTTCATAAAAATGGAAGTGGATCTTGGGCGATAGCATCCGCAATAACCAATTCTCAAGCTCCTCATTGCCGACCTTTTCGGATTTTGGTCGAAAGGATGTGCCGACAATCGTGTGATTGTCATTCTGAATCCCCCACGCCAGATATGCGCACGCCTTTCCCACGAGGGCGGCGGAATTGGACAAAGCAGAGATGTATTCGCCAATCTGCTGTGCCTCAAACACGTTTTGTTTAAATTCAACCCATTCAGTCTCCTGTGGGAGCTTACAAAGCTCGCGTAGGAGACTGCTCAAATATTCGCTAGACCGGTTGACAGACATAGTTGCACTCTCTGTTTTGTATCATGCGTTGATTCATATGATGGGCGGGTGGCCCAGACACCGAAATGGGTGCCACATTCATCGCGTCCTTTGTTTCACACAATCGTCGGCATTCGCGCCCCGCGCAAACCGCCCTCTTCCGCCAAACCCTAAAAACTGACGCGCAGCTCAGACCTCTCCGCCACCGGCTCAACGATCTTCACCCGGTTATGCCCCGGATTGATCTCCTGTTGCGTTCTTACCACGCCATACTGCTCCAACTTCGCCACATCACGCCGTACCGACTTTGGATCGCGCTTCAGCTTCTTCGCCAGCGGCGTCACTGAGTCAGGCTTCGTCCGCGCCACCTCCACCACCCGCATCCGCTGCTGCATCTTATGGCTACCGCTTGCTAAAATCGCAGCCTATGGCAGCCGCTGAACATCCCGCACCTCCGCACACGAAGCCCACGCCGCATCACACCAAGCTCCTCGAGCTGGCCGCACGCCACGCCATCGCCGAAGAGGGCGGAGGCCCGGAGCGCCGCGCCCGCGAAAAGAAGGCAGGCAAGCTCTCCGCGCGCGAGCGCATCGACTTCCTGCTCGACGAGGGCACCTTCGAGGAGACCGACAAGTTCGTCACCCACCGCGCCACCGACTTCGGCATGGACCAGCAGCGCATCCCCGGCGACGGCTTCATCACCGGCCACGGACGCATCCACGGCCGCGTCGCATTCGTCTTCGCGCAGGACTTCACCGTCTTCGGCGGCTCGCTGTCCGAGGCCAACGCCGCCAAGATCGTCAAGATCATGGACATGGCCGCCCGCGTCGGCGCGCCCGTCATCGGCCTGAACGATTCAGGCGGCGCGCGCATTCAGGAAGGCGTCGTCTCCCTCGCAGGCTACACGGACATCTTTCTACGCAACACGCTCTCAAGCGGCGTCATTCCGCAAATATCCGCCATCATGGGGCCGTGCGCAGGCGGCGCGGTCTACTCGCCCGCCATCACCGACTTCACCGTCATGACCGAGAAGACCAGCTACATGTTCGTCACCGGGCC
>NZ_DASUBE010000031.1:0-48593 GCF_035763405.1 Edaphobacter sp. | reverse complement strand
TTACAGCCGCCGCTGTATGCGTAGCTAATAGTGCCGCCCGTTGGTAGAGTGATCGACGCCAAACGTCCCGTGACTGTGCCGCTCCCGTTCGGTGTCGGCTCATAGGTAAACGAGTATTTAGTGCCGTCGGCACGGTCAATTTCGCTAATCAGCGATGCACCGGATGCAGAATATTCCCCAATGCCACTGCATCCGAAGTTGGTCTGGATGTTGTAGCTGGAATACTTGATTGTGTACGACGCGGTGCCTCCGGATACGTTGGGATAGGTCAAGGTCACATTCGTTGGAGGTGTTCCGGCAACTGTGAGGGCAGCGACTCCCAGTGTATCGGTGTAAACGCCGGAGGAACTCACCGATATCTCGTTTCCATTCGTGTCAGTAATCGTCGATCCGTCTGTTGAAGACCTCGGGGCGTTTACAGACGTCCCATTTCGGGTAGTAATGATTGTACGGTTTACAACACCGACGCTTTCTGTTGCAGTTAAGGTCAATCCAGAGCCATCTCCTGTGCCAGAAGTAAACGACGGCAAATTCCCGAGGTCGCAATCATGTTTGTCGTACTCCAGTTGCCCTGTAAATGCATGGCTGACGCCCCAAGTGTCGTGATAAACGAAGTTGTCAAATATGGTATAGAACGCGCCTGAGCTACATTGATACGTTGTCTTATCGTAGGAGACATAGCCCGTTTGGATTACCGTTTGTGCCGTCCATCCGAAGTTTTGTACGGGAGTCCAGGTTGACCCGCCTGAAACGGAGTATGGTTGCCAGACCAGTCCGTCGTAAGTAAGGTCGTA
This sequence comes from Edaphobacter sp., assembly GCF_035763405.1. NCBI lineage: Bacteria > Pseudomonadati > Acidobacteriota > Terriglobia > Terriglobales > Acidobacteriaceae > Edaphobacter > Edaphobacter sp. The sequence goes on along the minus strand of NZ_DASUBE010000031.1, from coordinate 47,799 downwards.
GGTGAACGGCAATCCTCTTCCCGCCTTATGAAAGACCGGGATGTCCAGGTGAACATTTAGATTTCCCAGATTGATGGAATCGAATCCTCGATTGTCGAAGGTGCTGAATGGATAGGGCCCGGTGCCAGTTTGACTGGAGCCTCGTGGAATCACAAGAGCAAATGAAAGGGCCAGGAAGAGGCAACAACGAAGGTCAACGCGCACGGTGTTCTCCTCAATTGCTTAGTTCGTTATTCGATATGTGAGGACTGAAGGGTGATCTGCAGCTGGAGAGTGCCGTTCACATATCTCTCGATGCGATATGGGATCTCGGTACCGTTGATATTCCGGTAGTCCGAGAACTTCACGACAATCGGAATCTTGACATCGGCTCCACTGTCGGGTCGCACACTATAACGCAGCCTTACTGGCAGCGAAGAGGCGGGATCAAGATCAATATCCATGACAGTTGCGGTCAACTGGCCAACGGTGTTTGCATCGCCGGTAAAGGCCGCAGAAGCAAACTGTGCCCGTACATGTCGGAAGCTGCCTTCAGGGGTGCTCTCTGTCCCAAGATCAGCGAAGGTGATTGACGTTGGCATCGACGCCGACTGAAGTCCGAGGGAGGGCATAAACCAAGTGAGAGGCTTCAGGCAGACGAAATAGTCCTGCTGATGAACTTTCCCGTCAGGGCCAGACCATTGACATTTCATCCCGGGCCCAATCGCCAGTTGTGATTCGATGCGCTCGCCCGTCGTTCCCAAGTTCAGCTGCATCTGGGCTGAGCCGTCCGATGCCGCGGTCAAGGTGACGGTACCTGAATCCTTGAGGCTGCCGGCATACCAATTCGCATCTCCCGACAAAGTGACTCTGGTCACGGGAGAAGAAGAAAATGCGCTGCGCATCTGCTGGACAGCAGTCGTCTGGCAGTAGGCAATGGACGCCAGCAAAGCGACAGCGAGGCAGGAATAGATCAAGCGCAGGGTGGCTTCCACCATTCGCGGCTTTCCGGGACTCGGAGCGAATCTGATTGTTGGGGAATCGACGGTGACTGAAGCAGAATAGCGATTGGAAGCAGACTGAATTCTATGGACGCATCGTGACATGGCTCGGCCCTTATCGGATTTAGGACCTGGGAAGTCAAGAGTAGAAATTCAGTTCAATCAAAGTTTTTAGCTAAACCAATAATGCGCAGAAACATAGGCGTAGTCTTCTCGTTTTGTCAAGTGATTTTCGTCCTATTACAGCGTGAATCTTCTTGCAAACTGGCAAAACTCTGCGAAGAGTCGTCGCGTTGTCGTCGAAGTCAAACCTTCCTCTCACCCTCAACGAGGCTTATTAGGTAGGCCCTGGCACGGACTATGACGTCACGGTGTGTTTTGCGCGATTGTTATGCCTTCTGAACTCTGGCCCGTAGTCACAGAACAGCACCTTCGGTACATTACGCTCCAGCTTGACGCGATTCAGCGTCCGCACCACGTCGTCTCCCTTCAGACTCTGGCCAACCTCGATGGCCACAGCCTCTCTGGTGTAGACATCGACGATCGTCAACGAACGGAACTTCGTGCCGTCTTGCAACTAGTCAGCAACGAAGTCCATGCTCCATGTGTCATCAGGTCCTACAGGCTTTAACTTCTCGGCGCGAGGCCGTGCTGATTTGCGCTTACCCGCTGGACGCATGCGCTGAAGGCAAAGGCCCTCTTCGCAGTACAGCCGGTACACCAGGTGCTTGCCAACATCCCAGCCTTCGCGGTTCAACAGAACGCGGATCTTACGGTATCCGTAGCGCACTCTCGACTGCGCGATCTCCCGGATACGCATCCGTAGCTCCGTTCGTGGATCGAGGCAGCTCCGGTACCGGTAGGTCGCTCGTGGGACTCGCAGCACGCGACAGGCACGCCGCTCACCCACGCAGTACATCCGCTCCAGATGCTCTACCATCGGCCCACGCCCCGAAGGCTTCACCATTTTTTGACAGCACATCCTGCAACATCGTCTTGTCCAGCGTCAGGTCAGCAACCAGTCGCTTCAGCCGATGGTTCTCCTCCTGCATCTGTGCCATCTGCTGGACCTGGTCGACCTCAAGGCCGGCGTACTTCGACTTTCAGCGGTAGAACGTCTGCTCGCTGATCCCAGCTTTCCGGATCACCTCCGCCACTAGAACTCCTACCTGTGCCTGTTTCAACACTCCAACGATCTGCTCCACACTGAGTCGCTTCTTCTTCATCTCCAGCCCTCCTCAATTGGGCCGAAGACTAACATTTCAACTGGTTCAGGAATTCCGAGGCCGATCAGTCACTCTCCATCAGCACCTGCAATTTGCGGGAACCATACCGCAGCTTCTCCGCTTCTCCTGGCCAATCCCACCAAGCGGTCTTGCAATTGCTGGTTCGAGCGTCTCGCCCGATAGAGGAAGCTACTCACCGCGATCGACATCTGCCCGTATACCCGGCGTTTCGCTGACCCCGTATGGCCGGAACACCGACCAGCGGCACAGCAATCCATCACGGGATAGTCTTCCTGGATTATGTTCTGCATGAGAATGCAGACGCTCATCCGCAGTGAGCTTTGCGACAGGAACAAGAAGTCCCATGATTTCCCATGAGGATTCCGTCGTTGACGATCGACGTCCTGGTGGCGGTCATCGCTCTGGTGGAGCGAAGAACGTATGCGCTAGCGGGGGAGGAGTTGTCCCTCAGCGCGTCGGCGGTCCACAAACGTGTCCGCACAGCGGAAGGTCTATTGGGTCAGCGTCTGTTCATCGGGACAAACGAAGGGATGTCGCTCACGAAAGAGGGAAAGGTGTTCTACGCCGACGCAGTCCGGACTGTGGAGCAGGCGCTGCTGGCTGAGGAAAGGATGTATGCCTCCGATGTGGACTGGGTCTTCGCCAGCGAGCTCCTCTTTGGAAAGATACCGATCTGGTCCAACGCTTCCCTGCAGAAGGTGTTGCGGCCTGCTGCCCGGAGGGCGCGGATTATGAAACTGATCGGCTGGCATACATTCCGACACACCTACAGCACGATGCTGACAGAGCACGGCAACGATGTGAAGGTAGTGCAAGAGCTGATGCGGCATGCCAAGCTCTCGACCACGATGGAGATCTACACGCATCCCCGGATGGAGAAGAAGCGGGAAGCACAGAGCAAAGTCGTGGATATGCTGTTTGGGCGGCAACGCCCGGAGGCGGTCGCGTTATGAGCAGGCGGCCACAACATCTTGTGGTAGTTTTGTGCCCATTCTGTGACCGTTTTGCGCCCTTTTCGCAACTTGGAAGGGTGTATGTAATTGAAAATATGGTAGGCACGAGCGGATTCGAACCGCTGACCTCTACCGTGTCAAGGTAGCGCTCTAACCAACTGAGCTACGCGCCTGCGTGTTCTTTCAGTCTAAATCGGATGTGATACTAGAGGCAACACGGGGATGAACTTAGGTTAAGATGAATTGATCCCGCAACATGCTTCTTTTGAATCAATTTCGCGCCGCCCCCAATTTGCTGACGCTGATGCGGCTGTTCATCATCCCTTTTCTAGTCATTGAGATTCTGGACGGGCGCTACGATGCCGCATTCGCGCTATTTCTGCTGGCCGGTATCAGCGATGCGCTCGATGGACTGCTGGCGAGAACACTGAAGCAGCGAACCACGTTAGGTCAATATCTCGATCCGATTGCCGACAAACTCTTGCTCAGCACTTTATTTGTCGTGCTCACACATGTTGGGCTGATGCCCCGGTATGTGACCGTACTTGTCTTCAGCCGCGATCTGGGCATTCTGCTGATTGCGACTCTCTTGTTTGCCACCGGAACGCTGCGCGACTTTCGTCCCAGCCTGTTCGGAAAGCTCAACACGCTGGCCCAGATTATTGCCCTGATCGCCGTATTTTGCGAGAAGATATCCGCCTCGGCACATCTCACCATCGTGCGCGTTGGGCTGGTGCGGGCGATTGCCGTGCTGGCACCATTATCGGCCGCTCAATATGCCTGGATCGTCTTCCGGCGCATGAATGCACCAGAGCAGAGCGCGGCTTAGCTGGCGTCTAGTCTTTCGGAGTATCTTCGAGGTCTTCTTTCTCCTCAATGGCAATGTCGCTAAACTCTGCCGAATCAAACACTTCTCCGCACGTCTGACATTCTACGAACTCGATATCTTCCTCGCGGGCGACAATCTTGACGATGGGGTGTTTGCAAGCGGCGGTCATGGGGGTGGGCGATAGATTCTATGGATTTTGCCCGTCTCGCCGGGGCTTGTCAACAGCGTTCTAAGCGGATTTTGCAGGCAGATTGGACCCAGTCTGGGTGGAATTGACACCATCAAACGAAGTTTGCAAACGGCGTTCGTGAGGACGTAAACTATCTAGGACTGGATTTGTCGGTATTTGGGTATGGGAGCGGTTAAAGTTAAAGATGCTGCGTCTTACCAAGAAAGCGGACTACGGCCTGATGGCTCTGAAGTATCTGGCAGAGCAGAAGGGCGGCAGCGCCCATAGCGCCAAGGACATCGCCGAGGCATACCACATCCCTCCGCAGTTGCTGGCCAAGATCCTGCAAACTCTAGCCAAGGCCGGGCTACTGGTCTCGCACGCCGGAACGAATGGCGGATATGCGCTGGCCCGACCCGCAAAGGAGATTTCGGCGTTCGAGGTGATCCGGGCAATCGACGGGCCGCTGTTTATTACAAGTTGCATTACGATTCACGGTGCCTGCGACCTTACAAGCACCTGCACCATCAAAGAGCCGTTGCGCAAGGTGAACGACAGCATCAAGGACCTGCTCAGCGGGATCTACATTGCCGACCTGGTTGAAGCAGACGCAGAGCATGTCGGCTCGGGCGCGCCCGTAGGCGGCGGTTTAGTGAGCATTGCGATTTAGGAAATCTGGAAACTAGATAAGGATGAGCAGCGATATGAGCAATAACGGAGTAGTGGTTACAGAGTCTTCAAAGCCGGTGCCGGCGGGTGTGCATCTTCCCATCTACATGGACAACCATGCGACGACGCCGCTCGACCCGCGCGTACTCGAGGCCATGATGCCCTACCTCACCACAACCTTCGGCAACGCGGCCAGCCGCAACCACAGCTACGGCTGGGAGGCCGAAAAGGCCGTCGAAAAAGCGCGCGAACAGATTGCAAAACTGATCGGTGCAACCTCCAAAGAGATCATCTTCACCTCTGGCGCGACGGAGTCGAACAACCTCGCCCTCAAAGGCATTGCCGAGATGTACCGTGAGCGCGGCAACCACATCATCACCCAGGTCACGGAGCACAAGGCCGTGCTCGACACCTGCAAGAAGCTCGAAAAGCAGGGCTGCCGCGTCACCTACCTGCCCGTGCAGGCCGATGGATTGATCGACCTCGAAGACCTGAAGCGCGCCATTGACGACAAGACCATCCTCGTTTCCATCATGTACGCGAACAACGAGATTGGCGTGCTCCAGCCTATTCGCGAGATTGGCGCACTGTGTCACGAGAAGGGAGTCATCTTCCACACCGACGCTGTGCAGGCCGTGGGCAAGGTGCCGGTCGATGTCCTGAAAGACAACATCGACGTGCTCTCGCTCAGTGGTCACAAGATCTACGGGCCAAAGGGTGTGGGCGCGCTCTATGTGCGTCGCCGTAATCCGCGCGTGCAGATCTCCGAGCAGATCAACGGTGGCGGCCACGAGCGCGGAATGCGTTCGGGCACGCTGAACGTACCGGGCATCGTTGGACTCGGCGCAGCCTGCGAGATTGCCGGCAAGGAAATGGAGGCCGAAGCGAAGCGCGAGCAGGAGTTGCGCGACTATCTGCGCAACAAGATGGAGAAGGCGCTCGATTATGTGAAGGTGAATGGCAACATGGAGCACCATCTGCCCGGCAACCTCAACATGAGCTTCATCTACGTCGAAGGCGAGAGCCTGCTGATGGGCATCAACGACATCGCGGTCTCATCGGGTTCGGCCTGCACATCTGCCACGCTTGAGCCGAGCTATGTGCTGAAGGCTCTGGGACTGGGCGACGATGTAGCCCACAGCTCGATCCGCTTTGGGCTTGGCCGATTCAATACCAAGGCCGAAGTGGATTACGTCTCGGACAAGATTATCGACGTGGTGCAGAAGCTGCGTGAGCTTTCGCCGCTGTACGAGATGGTCAAGGAAGGGATCGACCTCTCGAAGATTGAGTGGGCGGCGCACTAAATGCGAGAGGGCTGGTTGGCATCGCATCAACGATGCAGTCAATCTCCGGATGCTTCGCACGGGCGAGGCATTCGATGCTCTCCCGAGAACGGCGCAAGTGGCTGTGTTTATGGCTTTCCTGGTTGCAATCGTTGTAGCAATGCGTTTTGTTCGGGTTACACCCTTCAGACGCCTGCACCTCGATCCCCGATAACGTGAGCAATCACATAGATTCAACGTTGGCGCAGCGAAATGTGCCGGAGTATCATCTAAGTAGAGAGACGAGGAACACACTATGGCATACAGCGACAAGGTAGTTGACCATTACAACCATCCCCGGAACGTCGGCACGCTGGACAAGAGCGCAACCGAGGTCGGTACCGGCTTGGTGGGCGCGCCGGAGTGCGGCGACGTGATGCGGCTCCAGATCAAGGTGAACCCCGAGACCCAGGTCATCGAGGACGCGAAGTTCAAGACCTTCGGCTGCGGTTCAGCCATCGCTTCCTCTTCGCTCGCCACCGAGTGGGTGAAGGGCAAGACCGTCGAAGAGGCGCTCTCGATCTCGAATACCGACATCGTCAAGGAGCTTTCGCTTCCTCCAGTGAAGATCCACTGCTCGGTGCTTGCAGAAGACGCAATCCGCGCCGCGATTGGCGACTGGAAGAAGAAGAACAACGTCGCGGAGACCGCTGCAGTAGCGGCGCACTAGTTCTCAACAGCATCAGGCGACCGCGGATCGGTGCGGATGAACACGGATTTATCCGTCCAATCCGCGAGAATCCGTGGTCGTTTTGTCAGAGGGCATGAACAATGGCGATGGTGACAATCCAAACGCAGGCGGAGCTTGAAGCGGCCCGGAACCAGCCCGCTTCCGGCGAGAAGAAAGACGCGCTCGCCGGACTGAGGCTGCTGACTGCTGAAGGACAGGAGCCTCGCGCCAAGGCTGCCATCGAGATCACCGAGAAGGCGCTAAAGCGCATCCGCATTGCAATGTCGAAGGAGGGCGTGTCGCCAGAGCAAGGCGGTCTTCGCGTTGGCATTCAGGGTGGTGGTTGCTCGGGCCTTAGCTACTCCATTCGGTTCGATTCCCAACCGCGCGAGCGCGACCGCGTGTACGTCTTCGGCGCAGGAGTGGAGACGGCTGGCGACCCCACAAACGGAGCACCGATCCGCCTCTTCGTCGATCCGAAGAGCTTCCTCTATCTCGCGGGCATGGTACTCGACTTTGAAGAGACGTTGATGCGGCAGGGTTTCAACTTCATCAATCCGAACTCATCGAAGAGCTGCGGGTGTGGCTCGAGCTTTTCAGCATAAGTAAATACACGCAGTCCGCCTCATCCTCTCTGCCGCTACATCGTCTTTGTGATGTCAGGACCAAGCATCTCCTGCGCACTCGGAGCGGGCTCGTCTGGAATGCGTTCGGCCTCCAGCCTGCGCTGCTCGCGCTCGTACTCCGACTCCAGATGGTTCACCGTCAGGCTCTTCTTCAGGATGGCGAACGCCTCCTCCGGCGTGTCGGCGAACTGAAACAAGTCGAGGTCCGACGGCGCAATCGCTCCTTTCTCGGCCAGCATCTCCAGGTTGATAACGTTCTTCCAGTACGAAGAGCCGTAGACGACTACCGTAATCTTCTTGGCGAGTTTCTTCGTCTGCGCCAGCGTCAGCACCTCGAACATCTCGTCGAGCGTGCCGAAGCCGCCTGGAAACACCACCAGCGCCTTGGCCAGATATGCAAACCAGTATTTGCGCATGAAGAAGTAGTGGAAGTCGAAGTTCAGCGACGGCGTAATGTAAGGGTTCGGATGCTGCTCAAACGGCAGCTTGATGTTCAGGCCGATGGTCTTGCAGCCTGCCTCGTGCGCGCCGCGGTTGGCCGCTTCCATGATTCCCGGGCCGCCACCTGACGTAATCACAAAGCGATGTCTGCGTCCGGGCAGCGAGGCTGACCACGTAGACATCATCCCCGCCAGCTTGCGCGCGTCCTCGTAGTAGCGCGCCATCTCGACGGCGGCCTCGGCCAAACGCAGCTTGAGCGCCGTAGCCTCGCCCTTTTCAATCTCATCGGCACTCGCCGGCTGCTCGTGCTTCGGAGCCGGTTTGGCAGAGCCCGTGTTCTCCAATAGTTCCAGTGCCGAGTTGGCCTCGTCGAGTGCGCGAAACCGAGCCGAGCCGAAGAACACCACCGTGTCCTGAATGCGCTCACGCCTGAAGCGCGCCATCGGCTCCTGATACTCGGCCAGAATCCTCAGCACACGGCCATCGGGCGAATTAATAAAGTCAGGGTTCTCATACGCCAGCGGCGCGCTTTCCAACTCCCGTAGGTTCTCCTCGTCCATGTTCTTCTGATCCATACCCTGGAATCCGTACCCCTCTCCGTCATTCGCGATAGTCGCGGTAGTGGATCGCCTCAGAGACGCCGATCCAGATGTCCAGCAGCCCCAGCCCAGAGATGATTCCTCGCACCGCGCCGTTGTGCAGGATCGCAGCCAACCAGGGCCGCGCCAGAATAAACATGTTGCGGTCCCACATCTGGTGCCACCACGGCAGCACCGTCACCAGAATGCCGAGGTAGACGCAGAACAACACCAGCACAAACAGCGAGAGCCGCTGTAGCCACACCGGCGCTGTCTTTCTGGCGGGTTCGCCTCGGTTCTCCGGCGGTTGCTCAACCATCGGCTCAGGGTTCGGAAAAAGTTGTGACTGTCCCGACATCAAACTCCCATGTCTGACACTAGCAGAGCAGCCGCCCGTTGTCTCGCCGACCTGTTCCGCACGAACCGCCCTCTTCAATAATGAGAAAATAGAGGTACATGCTCCAACTCTCCGCAGCCGGAAAACGCTTCGGCCCCAAGCTCCTTTTTGAAGACGCCAACTGGCTCATCACGCCGAACGAGCGCACCGGCCTGGTCGGTGGCAACGGCACCGGCAAATCGACACTGCTCAAGGTGCTGGCCGGTATCGAGACGCTCGACTACGGCCAGCTCACTCGTGTCAAAGGCATGACGCTCGGCTACCTACCGCAGGACGGTCTGGCCCTGCGCGGCAAAACCGTCTTCGCCGAATGCCTCTCCGTCTTCGACCACCTGCACGCGCTCGAGCGGGAAGCGGAGGAACTGACCCATACGCTTTCCACGGCAGACCCGAAATCGAAAGAGTACGCCGCCGCCGCTGACCGCTACTCCGAGATTGCCGACCAGCTCCACGTCCACGACATCTACACGCTCGACGCGCAGGTAGGCGCGGTGCTCGGCGGGCTGGGCTTCTCAAAGGAAGACTGGGAGCGCAAGACCGAAGAGTTCTCCGGCGGCTGGCAGATGCGCATCGCACTGGCCAAACTGCTGCTGCAAAAGCCGAGCCTGCTCCTGCTCGACGAGCCGACGAACCATCTTGATCTCGAAAGCCGCAACTGGCTGGAAAATTATCTGCACGATTATCCCAACGCCTTCATCCTCATCTCACACGACCGCTACTTCCTCGATGTCACGGTCAACAAGACCGTCGAGTTATGGAACAAGCGGATGCACACCTACCACGGCAATTACGAGAAATACATCACGCAAAAAGAAGAGCGCCGCACGCAGTTGATGAATGCGTACAAGAACCAGCGCGACCGCATCGAGGCGCTCGAAGCCTTCATCAGTCGCTTCCGCTACCAGGCAACGAAGGCCAAGCAGGTGCAGTCGCGCATCAAGGAGCTGGAAAAGATCGAACGCATCGAGGTGCCGGAAGAGGAAGCGACCCTCCACTTCGCCATCCCGCAGCCCCCCGCTTCAGGCCGCACAGTGATCGAGGCACAGAACCTGCGCAAGATTTACCCTACGCCCGACGGCGGCGAGAAGCTGATTCTGGACAACCTCAACTTCACCATCGAGCGCGGCGACCGCATCGCGTTGGTCGGCGCCAATGGCGCAGGTAAATCGACACTCATCCGTCTGCTCAGCCAGCAGGAGGAGCCTACCGGCGGTGAGATCAAGCTCGGGCACAACGCGCTCGTGGACTTCTTCGCGCAGGACCAGTACAAGGTGCTCGACCCCGCCGCCGTGATGCTCGACGACATCGCCGCCGCCGCGCCGAAGGTTCCGGTCGTCGAGCTGCGCTCGCTGCTGGGCTGCTTCATGTTCTCGGGCGACGACGTCTTCAAGAAGCTGGGCGTGCTCTCGGGCGGCGAGCGCAACCGCTACGCCATGGCAAAGATGCTCGTCTCTCCGAGCAACATGCTCCTGCTCGACGAGCCGACAAACCACCTCGACCTGCGCGCGAAGGACGTACTGCTGGATGCAATCAGGAACTTTACCGGCACAGTGCTGTTCGTCTCGCACGACCGCTACTTCATCGACGGCCTCGCCACGCGCGTCTTCGAGGTGGAAGACCGCAGACTGCACATCTACCCCGGCAATTACGAGGACTACCTGTGGCGCAAACAGGGCGGCCCGGAGAAAGTCACAGAACAGATCACGCAATCGCTCGCGCCTCCGCCCCTCGCGTCGCCTGCGCCAACACCCGAACCAACGCCGGCAGCCCAAACTGCGCCCGCCAAGCGCCTGAACCCCATCAAGCTGAAGCAGCTCGAAGACCGCCTCCGCTCGACCGAAGACGAGATTGCGCGCCTCGAATCCGCGATCGAAGCCGCCGAAGAACGCCTCGGCCAGTTCACCTCAGCCGAACAGTCGCAAAAAGACGCAGCCGAACTCGACGCGCTGCGTGAAAAACGCACAGCTACGCTCGCGCAATGGGAAGACCTCGCGCTGGCGCTGGAAGAGCAACACGCCTGAAGGTTTGTCTTAAGGAAGGTTCAAGTCGTCTGTAGGGCGGCTTCGATGCCTGAGTTGACCTCGGCCTGGGCAAACTCGGCGGCGACGCGGATGCCGTTCATCACAGCCTTTTCGTTCGATGAGCCGTGGCCAACGATGCAGACACCACGCACACCCAGGAGCGGTGCGCCACCGTACTCGGAGTAGTCAAGACGCTTTTTGAACTCAGCGAAGGCGCGGCGGCTAAGGAGCGCACCCACCTGCGAGGTCACGGTCGATTTGAGCGACTCGCGCAAAGAGTGACTCATCAGATGCGCGCAGCCTTCGATGGATTTGATGGCCACGTTGCCGACAAAACCATCGCACACCGTCACATCCGAGTGGCCGTTAAAGAGGTCGCGGCCCTCGACGTTGCCAATGAAATTGATGTTCGGCACGGCGCGAAGTAGAGGCAGCGTGTCGCGCGTAAGCGAGTTGCCCTTGGACTCCTCCTCGCCGATAGAGAGCAGACCGACACGCGGGTTGGCAATCTTGAGCACGTTTTTGGCATACATGTTGCCCATCACGGCGAACTGCACAAGATTGTCGGGATCGCAGTCTACGTTGGCGCCTACATCGAGCAGCAGCGACGGCACACCGCGCGAGGTGGGCATAATGGTGGCAAGCGCCGGGCGATGCACTCCGGCCAACATGCCGAGCACCATCTTGGCCGTAGCCATGGCCGCGCCCGTATTACCTGCGGTAAAGAACCCGGCAGCCTTGCCGGGACCGTGCGTAGACCCGGAGGCCAGACCTTCGCGCACCATGCGCAGACCGACCCGCATCGAGGAGTCGCGCTTCGAGCGGACGGCCTGGGCGGCCTTGTCGTCCATGGTGATCCACTCGCTGGCCGGAACGATGAAAACAGGGTGACGCTGACCCCGCAGCGCCTGCCGGAGCAGGGGCCGCAGCTTATCCTCAGGGCCGACTAGATGGACGCGAACATCGTACTGGCGCGCAGCAAGGACAGCCCCGCGAACCTCAGGTTCGGGGGCCTTGTCGGAACCCATCGCGTCTACAACGATGTCAGTCGGCATCAGCGAATCGTAGCAGGGTTTGGATTGCGTGAGTTAGCTGACGGCTTCCTTCGATGCCAGCACAGAGCGTCCCTTGTACTCGCCGCACTTCTTGCAGGCGCGGTGGGGCAGCTTGCGCTCGTGGCAGTTGGGGCACTCAGAGAGGCCCGTGGGAGTAAGGAAGTCGTGGCTGCGGCGCTTCGCGGTGCGTTGCTTGGAGTGACGCCGTTTCGGATTAGGCATTGCAGTTCCCTTTCAATGACCGCGCGGCGCGAAACACGCGCAAATCGCGGCAAAACCTGATTAGTGCTTCGGCTCGAGCTTTTCGGCCAGACCGGCAAGCGCATTCCATCGCGGGTCGGCGGGCGCCGCATCGCAGGAACATTTCGCCTGATTCAGATTCTGACCACAGCGCGGGCAAAGCCCTTTGCAGTCTGCTGTGCAGAGGGTACGGCTGGGCAGGGAGAGCAACACCTGCTCGCGCACCACATCTTCGAGCAAAAGACCGCTCTCTTGATAATACCCGATTTCGGTCTCATCTGGGGTAATGGCGTGCTCGCCCGCCTCCGAGGCAGCGGAACTGGGGCGGAAAATGAGGTCGAAATCGCCCTCAAGCGGCACCTGGACCGGTTCCAGGCAGCGGGCGCAGAGAATCTCGAACCCAGCCGAATAATGGGCACGCAGGCGGAGGTCGTTGATGTCCTGAACGCCGCGACCATGGTGGTCAGCAGCATGGTGCTCAACGATCAGGTCGGCCCGACCTTTGACCGGCAGCGGGGTCGCCTGACGAATGTCAGGGGCATAATCGAGCGCACCGGGATCGATGATCTCGTCAAAATACAACGGCTCGTCGACCAGTTGGAGAGGAGTAATCAGCACGTATTTAAGGGTAGCAGGTTGGGAAGCGAGGTCAAAGTTTTGTGATGCTAACGAGTGGGGCGATGCTAAGATGGCCGCCGACGGTCCGCTTGATGAACTTACGTTCTAAGTCGCTATCTGCCTTAGCCTTCGTGGTGTCGGTTGCGCTGACCTCGTGCGGGACGGCTACCGCTCCGGTTTCAACCGCTGGTCTGAATGGAAACTGGAACCTGGTGGGCAACCGGGCGCTGAGTCAGTATCCTCTTCTATCGACGACCCTGACAGTGAATGGAAATCAGATTACGGGCGAAGGGTATGTGGACATTCGATGCCAGGCGGGTCTGGGGTTGGGTGTCGGAGGCACCATGGCATTTAGCGGCCTGATCGCTACCGATGGAACATTTCATTTGGCTGTACCCTCATTGGATAGCACACAGGTAATGATCGATGGCAGAGTGCCTGCAAAGGGCAGCGCCGGCTGGACTGGAACATATACGATCACAAGCACAGCCTGTAGTGGTAGCCAGACGGGCAGCTTTACAGCGACGATATTTCAACCGATTAATGGGATCTTTGCGGGGCAGATTGGCGGGATAGCGCTCGGCTCCGGGACGAGCATGAGCATGCAAGTCTCCGAGGGAATCCCTGTAGTGTTCCAACACGCCAATGGGACGACATCGACCTACTACCCGCTAAGCGCAACGATCTCTATCAACGGATCGCCTTGCTTCAAGCATGGCACGACAACGGGGAACGCCTTTCCGAATGAGGTTATGGGAGATTTCATCATTCTGGACTTCACCATGGACGACGGTTCGCAAATGCACATGGACGCATGGATGACCGATACGAGTGAAACGACTCTCAATCCTGTGTCTCTTATCGTGTCTGGCGGACAGTGCAGTAACAAGGCCAGCACTGCCGTCCTGACAGCACAGTAGCCACTACCCCTCGCCGAGGGCTTCGGTATGGCCGGTGAGGCTGACAATCTCAATCTTCTCGAAATGGAACGAAATCTCTTGCAGGTTGCGCGTATCCACCATTGGGCCATCCTGCTGATTGACTTGCACCCACTGCCGCGCGGCAGAAACAGTGGCATTCGTTAGACGGACGGTGTGGTCCAGCGATTCGGTGCCGTCGGAGAGCGGCAGGAAAAACTCGAAGAGCACCGAAGACAGAACCTCGCCCGTGTAGGCTGCCTGGTAGAACTGCGGCGAGGCTGGCCCCCACTGCTTGGTGAAGACGACGGGCTGCTGCCTGCGCCTGCCTGAATCCGCTCCGGGGGCCGCGTCGCACGAATCCACAATGCCGTAGCTGAAAGCCACACCGGGAATCTTGTTGGCGATCTTCGTCGAGAGCGTCTCGCCTTTGAAGGTGCCCTGAGTAGTGCCAACGACGGTCGCGTAGAACTGAAGTGTCATGCTGTCCCCCCGGCCGGAGCCGCGCGAGGGGCGACGATAAATCGCCCCTCATTCTTTAGGATGCTGCGGCGCGAGTGCAGGTCATCGATGCTATTGCTTATCGAAGACGTAGGTCACATCGAACTCCCCGAGGTCGAGCGAGTAGTGCGTCTGGCGCGTGAGCACCTTGCCGTCCGCCGAGAGCGTGTAAACAGAGTGGACAGTGCCGTTGGAGCCCTGGTAGCTCATCTTCTGGTCCACGACCAGCGTCGCGCCTTGCCACTGCGCTTTGGAAGCGAGGACTTTAAAGATGGCGGCGGCGGAAAAAGCTCCTGCCGGCGTTGCCGACTCGGCCCCGCCGATGACGATGGGGAGCAGATAGGTCTGTTTGCCGGTGTTGTCGCTATCGTTGGCAACAGCGACCTTCAAATCGTTGCCATTTTCGATGATGATGTCGGTCTCGCTGTTGGGCGGGGGAACCTGGCCGAAGTCGCTCTTCGCAATGTCGAGCCTCCATGCGCCGGAGAGATTCGGCGCGGCAGTGGCAGGTGTGGCCGAAGGAGCGGTGGCCGGAGCGGCGGCAGGCGTAGTCTGGGCTGGAAGCACGGAAACGGCGGCAAGCAGGAAGGTGGCGGCTATGAATCGGGTCATGGATCCTCGGCGTTCGTTTGGGATAGACACAATGGCATGGAACAGGCGAAGCGTGCGTTTCGGCTCGTCCAGCATCATACGGCACGGCGGCTGGTAGAGTTCCACTCAAACGATTTTTGAGTCGTAACACTACTGACACAGCGTTGTCAGTATGGGATATGTACTCTCGAAGAGTAGTCGGACGAAATCTGAATTGAGGATGGACCACATGAAGATGACACAGCTTTTTCTGGATGAGTTGAAGCGCGAAGCGGCAGGAACGCGGAAGGCGCTCGAGCGCGTGCCGGAGGGCCACAACAGTTGGAAGCCGCACGAGAAGTCGATGCCGCTTGGGTATCTGGCCTCGCTGGTGGCGACGATGCCGGCATGGATCGACTACATGATCAACCGCGACGAACTGGACTTCGCGCCCGTAGGCGGAAACCCAAACAAGCCTCAGGAGTGGACGACGCGAGCGGAGCTTCTGGCTTGCTTCGACGAGTCCCTCGCCAAGGCGCAAGCCGCGCTCGAAGGCACCACCGACGAGCACCTGATGACGACGTGGCGACTGAAGGCAGGCGGCCACCTCATCAGCGAAGACCCCCGGCACATCAACATCCGCCACGGCGTCATCAACCACTGGGCGCACCATCGCGGCCAGTTGACGGTGTATCTGCGGCTCAATCAGGCGGCTGTCCCGGCGCTCTATGGGCCTTCGGCGGACGAGATGTTTTAGCTGGCAACGAGCATTTCGGGTGCTCTTCTGGCGCTCACCTTATGGCCTCAAAGAACTCTGCCAGAAATATCTTTCTGAAGGGCACGGTCCGAGTCTTGGCAGGAGTCGGAGGTTTGTCATTTTTATTCGGCGGCGTACTGATTCATGCTCTGACGAAAACAGATCGCACGCTCGCTGAACTTGAAGGCATTGGCGTTGCCGGAGTCTGCCTCATTCTTGCCATAGCCTCTCAGCACCTCGTGGATGATATGCCGGAAGCAGAAGACGACATAGCACTCAACAGCGAATCAACCCATAAATAGCCGGATGCCCGCAACACCTGCGGCTCCGGCTTCGATGCAGCTTGAGGCATTCTCCAAAGTGACGCCGCCAAGCGCATAGACCTGAACAGGCGCGGCGATGGCACAGGCTTCCCGAAGAGCTTCAAGGCCTGCTGCAGCCGTAATCACTTCGCCCGCGACGATCTTGCCGAAGACCGGCGCAAAAAGGACAGCATCGGCACCGTTTGTACAGGCTTGTATGACTTCATCGAGCGTGTGGCAGGAAACAGAGACGGACGGCGTGGGACGCTCAGCGTAAGCGTAGAGATGGCGCACCTGCGCCGGCGTGAGCTCGCCGGGAGCGGCAGTGAGGTGGACGCCATGAGCGCCGGTGGCCATAGCGACGTCGGCGCGCGCATTGATGAGGAGCTTCGTTTGCGAGGCGGAGATGACGGCGAGGACGCTTCGTGCCAGACTGGCCAAAACGCCTGCCGGGAGGTCCTTTTCACGAAGCTGGATGAAGTCGATATCCTCGGCAGCCCAGCGCGCGCATTGCTCGATCAGCGACTCCTGCCGCCGGGCTTCATCGCCGGGGAAGAGGGCGCGGCTCGTAATCGCATATCGAATCATCGCCTCTTGAGTGTACTGACAGACCCAACAGAGGCGTATGCTCTCTGTGTTAGTTTTTAGGCTGTGGAAGTTCTGAAAATGATGAACGATAACCGGCCCTCACGATAGCGATTGAGGGGCCGATAACGATAAGACACCGTCACTCAAGCGTTTGGCGGAGTCAGGCGAGCCAGTGGATATATGAGTAATGTTTACGATTTGATCGTCATCGGGTCCGGCCCCGCCGGGCAGCGAGCGGCGATCTACGCCGCCAAGCTGGGCAAAAAAGTCGCGCTCGTGGAGATGCGCGAGATGGTGGGCGGCGTCTGCATCAACACCGGCACCATCCCCTCCAAGACGATGCGCGAAGCCGTGCTGCATCTCTCCGGCTACAACTACAAATCGATCTACGGGATGAACTACCGGGTCAAGGAAAAGATCACCATGGCGGACCTCGCCTTCCGCGTGCAGCATGTGATCAAGACCGAGATCGACGTGACCGAGGCACAGCTCTCGCGCAACAACATCGAGATGCTGGTCGGCGTAGCCAGCTTTGAAGACGCAACCCACGTGAAGGTAACGAACTCGCGCGGCTCACAGGTCTACGAGACGAAAAATGTGGTCATCGGCACCGGAACCAAGCCCGCCTGCTCGCCCAAGGTGCCAATCAACGGGCACAGCATCATCAATAGCGATCTCGTGCTCGATCTGGTGAACCTGCCGAAGACAATGATCGTCGTAGGCGGCGGCGTCATCGGCGTCGAGTACACCTGCATGTTCTCCGCGCTCGGCGTGCGCGTCACGCTGATTGAAAAGCGCCCCCGGCTGCTCGAGTTCGCCGACCAGGAGATCGTCGAGGCGCTGAGCTATCACCTGCGCGACTCGCGCGTCACCATGCGGCTCAACGAAGAAGTGGAGTCGGTCGAAGAGATGCCCGACGGCACCGTCGTCGCCAATCTCGAAAGCAAGAAAAAACTCCAGTGCGACGCGCTGCTCTACGCCGTAGGACGGCAAGGCAATGTGGACGAACTGAACCTGGCCGCCGTCGGCATCGAGGCCGACAAGCGCGGGCGCATCCCGGTGGACAAGGACTTCCGCACCAAAGTCCCGACCATCTTCGCCGTGGGCGATGTCATCGGCTTTCCCTCGCTGGCCTCGGTCTCCATGGAACAGGGGCGCGTGGCAGCGGCGCGGGCGTTCGGAGACGAACGGCTGCTCTCGAACCCCGGCCTCTATCCCTACGGCATCTATACGATTCCCGAGATCAGCTTCATCGGCAAGACCGAGGAGCAGTTGACCGAAGAGGACGTGCCCTACGAGGTGGGCGTAGCCTACTACCGGGAGATTGCGCGCGGGCAGATTCGCGGCGACACGACCGGGCGACTGAAGCTCATCTTCCACCGGCTCGACCACTCGATTCTGGGCGTCCACATCATCGGCGAAGGCGCCAGCGAGCTGTTGCATATTGGCCAGGCCGTCATGGCGCTAGGCGGCAAACTCGACTACTTTGTCGATACGGTCTTTAACTATCCAACGCTGGCGGAATGTTATAAAGTGGCTGCTTTCAACGGGTTGAACCGTGTAAGCAAGATCGAGTAGCGCACGGCGGGAAGGCAAGGCAGGCATGGCAAAGACGATTGGGGTCACAGTTTCGGAGCGGATTTCGGCTGCGCTTGTCGTCGATCACAGGCTGGTGGGGCAGCTCTATCGTTTTCCGGAAGACCACGACGAGGTAGACGGCCTGGTCGAGTTGCACGCCGACGGTCTGGTCCACATGATCGCCCGCCAGGTCATGCTGGCCGCCGCCGGAGCCAAAGACATCGCCGCCGT
Source organism: Edaphobacter sp. (assembly GCF_035763405.1). NCBI lineage: Bacteria > Pseudomonadati > Acidobacteriota > Terriglobia > Terriglobales > Acidobacteriaceae > Edaphobacter > Edaphobacter sp. The sequence goes on along the minus strand of NZ_DASUBE010000031.1, from coordinate 29,540 downwards.
AGGCGTCGCACTGCCCGGCCTCATCAAAAACGGCATCGTCGAAGAAGCTCCAAACCTGCCGCAACTGAAGGGCGCAAAGATCCAGGACATGCTGACCGCTCAACTCAAGGAGCAGGGGCTCAATACCTCCGTCACGGCAGTGAACGACGCCGACGGCATGGCCGCCGGACTGGCCTCGCGCCACGGCAAGCTCGGCAGCATGATCCGCGTCTGGACGCTCGGCACCGGCATCGGCTATGGACGCTACCCATTCGCTCCGGGCGTGTGGGAGGGCGGCCACACCGTGGTGACGCTCGACGAAAAAGAGCGATACTGCGGCTGTGGCGGGCACGGACACCTGGAAGGCATCATGGGCCACCGCGCCATGCGGCTACGCTTTCTGGACATGGAGCCGGAAGAAGTCTTCGAGGCAGCAAAGAAGGGCGACCCGCGCTGCGTCGAGTTCAAGAAGCTCTGGCACCGTGCGCTGGCTGCGGCAACGGCTACCTCGATCCACATGAGCGGGCCGAGCAAGGTCTATCTCACCGGCATCAACGTCCACTTCCTCGACCTTCCACTGCTCAAGGAGTACATGCGAGAGATGGTCAAGATGAGCCCGCTGCAAAGCTACTCGCTCGAGATCGTCGAAGACCTGCCGGAGACGCGTGTCATCGGCGCAGCAGTCTTAGCCGAACAGGCCGCCGCGCTGTAACCACACCTCCATCTGATCCCTGAAAAACGTTAAACTGAATCAATGCCCCAAAGCCTTTACGCAAAGTGGATGTATGCCTGGGAGACTGCGCTCACCACACGCGACACCAACCGCATCGTCCGTCCTCTGGAGTGGGGATTCGACTGGCTCGAAGATTTCAGCCCGCTAGCCGCTGAAAGCGCCAACGGCGGCGGCTTCGAGCGCATGACCGCCATCAACGCCGACATCGTGCGCCGCGCCGATGAGTTCTTCAGCTACCGCACGCCCGAGGACTTCCGCCTCGAACGACGCCACCCCGAACTCTTCCCAACCAACGTCCGCCCCGAGACGCTGGCCCAGGACGCCGAGCTGAAGCGCCAGGCCGAAACCGGCGAACTCGACGAAGCTGAGTTCCTCCGCTTCACCTCCGCCGTGCGCACGCGCTATCCAGAAAACGATACCGTCAACGCGCGCTGGTATCCCGCTCCACCTGAAAAACAGCGGGGCAAACCAAAGCAGGCCATCGTCGTCATGCCGCAATGGAACGCTGACGCATTCAGCCACAACGCGCTCTGCACGCTCTTCAACCGCTTCGGCATCTCCGCGCTCCGGCTCTCGAAGCCCTACCACGACATCCGCCGCCCTTCCGAGCTGGAGCGGTCCGACTACGCCGTCAGCGCCAACATCGGCCGCACAACCGAGGCCTGCCGTCAGGCCGTCGTCGACGTCCGCAGTTGTCTTGACTGGCTCCAGCATCAGGGCTACGAGCAGTTCGGCGTGCTGGGCACCTCGCTCGGCAGTTGCTACGCCTTCATCGCGGCGGCCTTCGACGCGCGTCTTCGTGTCTGCGCCTTCAACCACGCCTCCACATGGTTTGGCGACGTGGTATGGCAGGGCCAGAGCACGCGCCACATCCGCGCCGCCTTCGAAGAGGCCGGGCTTACTCAGGACCAGGTGCGCGAGATCTTCGCCATCGTCAGCCCCATGTCGTACATGCAGCGATTCGCAGCCAATCCCAAACGAGCGCTGGTTGTCCACGCGACCTACGACCTCACGTTCCCCCTCGAATTTTCGCTCGATGTGCTCAAGAACTTCGACTCACTCGGCATCGACTACGTATCCAAAGTGCTGCCCTGCGGTCACTACACCACCGGCGAGACGCCTTATAAATTCCTCGACGGATGGTACCTGGGATCGTTCGTATATAAGGCGTTCAAGGAACTGGCCCGAAAGGCTTAATCCCGATTGCGTTAAGCCTTCCCAGTCACCCCATGACATAGAATGGCAGTATGCCCATTGATCTGAATGCCTCCCTTTCTGCCGCCGATCCTGACGTTGCCGCGCAGATTGCCAGTGAAGTCAACCGCCAGCACGAAGGGCTGGAGATGATTGCGTCGGAGAACTTCGTCAGCCGCGCCGTACTCGAAGCCGCAGGCACCGTCTTCACCAATAAATACGCCGAAGGCTATCCCGGCAAACGTTACTACGGCGGCTGCGAGCACGCCGACGTGGTCGAAAACATCGCCCGTGACCGCGCCAGGCAGCTCTTCGGCGCCGAGCACGTCAACGTGCAGCCGCACTCAGGCTCGCAGGCCAACGCCGCCGCCTACATGACACTGCTTCAACCCGGCGACTGCATCCTCGGACTCGACCTGGCGCATGGCGGCCACCTGACGCACGGCCACAAGCTCAATTTCTCCGGAAAACTCTACCGCATCGTCGGCTACCAGGTCCGCAAAGACACCGAAGTCGTCGATTACGACGAGTTGGAGGCGCTCGCCGTGCGCGAGAAGCCGAAGGTCATCGTTGGCGGCGGCAGCGCCTACCCGCGCCAGTTCGACTTCCCCCGGATGCGCGCCATCGCCGACAAAGTGGGCGCATACCTGATGATCGATATGGCGCACTTCGCCGGCCTCGTCGCTGGCGGAGTCCACCCCTCGCCCGTGCCGCACGCGCACGTCGTCACCACCACTACGCACAAGACCCTGCGCGGCCCGCGCGCCGGATTGATCCTCTCGAAACAGGAGTTCGCTGCCGGCATTGACCGTAGCGTCTTCCCCGGCCAGCAGGGCGGCCCGCTGATGCACATCGTCGCGGCCAAGGCTGTCGCGTTCAAAGAGGCGCTGCAACCGGAGTTTGCCGGCTACGCCAGGCAAATCGTCGCCAACGCCAAGGTGCTGGCCGAGGAGCTGGCCGTCGCGGGCTACCGTATCATCTCCGGCGGAACCGACACTCACCTCATGCTGGTCGATGTCTTCCAGAAGGGCATCCTCGGCTCCGAAGCCGAAGTGGCCCTTGGCGCGGCAGGTATCACGGTCAACAAGAACGCCATCCCCTACGACACCAACCCGCCCATGAAGCCGAGCGGCATCCGCATCGGCACCCCGGCCCTGACCACACGCGGCATGAAAGAGGCCGAGATGCGCATCATCGCCGGCTGGATCGCACAGGCGCTCGAACATCGCAACGATCCGGGCAGGATCAAACAGATACGCGCTGAAGTTTTGGCGCTCGCCGAAAAATTTCCGTTGTATAGTTGGCTCCGCAGTTAGTTCGAACGTCAGTATCTCCAGAAATATAGACGTGACCCCGGGGGACAACTATGGCGATGGAGGTCATCGCGTGGCTCATCGCGCTTCCTATGCTGGGAATCGTGACCGGTCTGCGCACCTTCACGCCCATGGCAGCCCTCTGCTGGTTCGCCTGGTCCCGGGCCCTGCCGTTGGACGACACCTGGGCCTTCTGGGCGGCAAAGCTCGCCGTCGCCATCGCCTTCACTGTTCTGGCCATCTGCGAACTGGTGGCCGACAAGCAGCCCTGGATCCCAGACCGAACCCGCCTGTACTCAGTGGTAGCAAAACTCTTTCTTGGCGGCCTGCTCGGAGCCATCGTGGCCACCGGGCTCGACGGAGCAGTCATTGAGGGCATCATCCTCGGCGTACTGGGCGTGCTGGTAGGCACCTACGGCGGCTTCCTCATCCGTCGCGACCTCGTCCAGAAGGCCAACCTCCAGGACTGGCACGTCGCCATGGCCGAAGACGCCATCGCGATCTCCTGCGCCATCGTCGCGATGGTTGTGGTCTCCGCGTAAATCAAACAAAAATAATTAGATAGTCACGATGCTTGCTTCGCCGCTTCGACGGCCCTTCGCAGCCTGTGAGACCATCGTTTCAGGTAACGGTATGGGCACAGAGCGTGTAAAGGTAACGGTAGGGGTCGCGGGCGGCATTGCGGCCTATAAGTCCGTAGAGCTGGTGCGCCTGCTACAGAACGCCGGGCTCGATCCGCATGTGATCATGACACGAGCCGCCGAGGAGTTCATTCGTCCTCTCACCTTTGCCGGCATCTCCGGGCACAACGTGATCACCAGCCTTTGGAACGAGCGTGCAGGCGCAGGTGCCGAAGCTGAAGAGGGCGCAGTCTCCCCAATGGAGCACATCAACGAAGCCCAGACGACGCGCCTGCTGGTCGTCGCCCCCGCAACGGCTGACATACTGGGCAAATTCGCTCACGGCCTGGCCGACGACTTCCTGACGACGATGTTCCTGGCCACCTCGGCTCCGGTCATCGTGGCTCCCTCCATGAATGTCAATATGTGGCAGCATCCGGCAGTCCAGGCAAATCTTGCTACGCTGCGCGCCCGTGGAGTGCGTGTGGTCGAACCGGGCAGCGGCTATCTGGCCTGTGGCATGGTCGGCGGCGGCCGACTCGCCGAACCGGCGGAGATTGCTGCTGCGGTCGCGGAAGTCCTCGCCCAGGCCGCCGACGCCAGCGGCAAAGACGACCTCGCCGGAGAAACCATGCTGGTGACAGCCGGAGGCACACGCGAGGCCATCGACCCAGTGCGGTTCATCGGCAACCGCTCCAGCGGACGCATGGGCTACGCCATAGCCGAGGCGGCCCGAAAGCGAGGGGCGCATGTCATTCTCATCAGCGCACCGACAGTCCTGCCCGCGCCTGCCGGATGCGAAGTCATCCCCGTCGTAACCGCAGGCGAGATGCGTCAGGCAGTCATCGAGCGGCTGCCCGAAGCCAGCATCGTCGTCATGGCCGCAGCAGTCAGCGACTATCGCGTCAAAGACGTCGCAGAACAAAAGCTCAAGCGCACCGGCACGCGAACCCTCGAACTCGAGCCAACTGAAGACATCCTCGCCGAAGTATCCTCCAGGCGCAGCCCCGGAACGCTGGTGATCGGCTTCGCGGCGGAAACCGAGCACATCGTCGCCAACGCCCTTGCCAAGCTCGATCGCAAGGGCATCGACGCCATCGTTGCCAACGATGTCTCCTCCGCCGAAACCGGGTTTGACTCGGAGCGGAACGCAGGCAGCTTCCTGACCCGCAATGGTGCCGTGGAGCTTCCCACCATGAGCAAGACCGAGATGGCCAGCCGCATCCTCGACCAGATCGCCCACATGCGTACAGCGATCCGCAGCAGATAAACGCCAGCCACAGCCATGCCAAAATTCGAGGCCCCGGGATCGTTTGAGCGGTCCCGGGGCCACAGGTCGTGCAGACGGCCCGTAAGCCGAATTCTGTTTTAGACGATCATTCCTCTACGCGACGCATTGCTGCGGCGCTTTAGCAACCTACCCGCAGGTTTCGGCCCCCTTCCGGGTCTCTCCGCCTTGGCGCACCGGGCCGGTACGCGCCGTGCCGCCTGAAGAGAAGCGGCAAAGTCCCTGCCTATTTGGTCTTGCTCCGTGTGGGGTTTACCCTGCCGCGCCCATTACTGGACGCGCGGTGCGCTCTTACCGCACCATTTCACCCTTACCCAAGCTAAATGAATAACTTGGGCGGTATCCTTTCTGTTGCACTGGCCGTCCGGATGGCTTGAACCATCCGTCCCGGACGTTATCCGGCACACTGCCCTGCGGAGTTCGGACTTTCCTCCCCCGCCCATCGCTGGGCGGCAGCGATCATCCGGCCGCCTGCACTCCAAGTCTATCGCAGCGAACCAATTCCCGCACCGCTGCGTACATCATCTCGCGGCTGGCCTCGCTTTGGCCGCGACGGGCTGGTAGTCTCAAGCCTGCCCAGTAAATCGAGTAACCATGGAATTTAAAGAGGCCGTCAAAATCGCCCTTCAGTCTCTGTGGGCCAACAAGCTCCGCTCGATCCTCACGCTGCTCGGCGTCGTCATCGCCGTCACCAGCGTCATCGCGGTCGTGACGCTGGTCAACGGCGCGAATACCTATGTGACGACCAAGTTTTCCAGCTATGGCGCCGACGTCTTCACCGTCTCGAAGATGCCGCGCATCATCACCAGCTCCGAGGAGTACACCCGCTACCAGAAGCGCAAGAACATCCTCTTCGACGACTACCTCTACGTTCGGCAGAACTGCAAACGTTGCATGGGGATGGGCGCGATGCAATCCACCACGGGCCTGATCGTGCGCGGCACGCAGTCGGTCACGGACACACAGATTCGCGGCTACACCTGGCAGATGCCCTCGTTACAGAACCTCAACATCGAGCAGGGGCGTGGCTTCACCGAGGCCGACGAGAACCACGCCTCGCGCGTCTGCATCATCGGCACCGACATTCAGGACCATCTCTTCCCCGGCGTCAACCCGCTCGGCCAGGAGCTGCGCGTAGACGGCACGCCCTACACCGTCATCGGCATCAGCGAAAAACAGGGCAGCACCTTCGGGCAGAGCCAGGACAACTGGGTCGGCGTACCGCTGACCTCCTACCAGCGCAACTACGGCACGCAGAAGACCCTGACCATCTACGTCAAGGCCGGGTCCGCAGGCCCGGCGCTCGACGATGCCGCCGACGAGGTGCGCGTGCTCATGCGCTCGCGCCGCCACGACTCCCCGGGCGCGCCTGACAGCTTCGAGCTGGACACCAACAACACGCTCGTCGGCTTCTTCAGCACCATCACCAACTCCTTCGGCGCGGTCGCCGGAGGCCTCGCGATGATTGCGCTCGTGGTCGGTGGAATCGTCATTATGAACATCATGCTGGTCAGCGTAACCGAACGGACGCGAGAGATCGGCATCCGCAAAGCACTCGGCGCAAAACCACGCGACATCCTCACCCAATTCCTGATCGAGTCAGGAACGATTGCTCTCGTCGGCGGATTCTTCGGGGTCATCGGCGGAATCATCGTAGCCGAACTGATTACGCTGGTCGCCGGATTTCCCTCGACCGTCGCACTCTGGAGCGTGCTCGTCGGCCTGGTTATGGCTGCCGGGACAGGAGTCTTCTTCGGGGTCTATCCCGCGCGCAAGGCTGCGATGCTGGATCCCATCGTGGCATTACGAGCCGATTAGCTTGGATTGGAGATTCACTGGAAGCTGCTCTATGAAAATCAGAGATGTCAAAGACACGGTGATCATGGCGCTTGACACGTTGCGCACGAACAAGCTGCGCAGCGGGCTGACCATTCTGGGCATCGTCATCGGCGTAATGACGGTGATTGTGATCTCGTCAGTGGTCAACGGGCTCAACAGCCGTGTCTCGGGCCTGGTCGAATCGCTGGGCTCGAACGTCCTCTTCGTCTTCCGCTTTCCCGTCTTTGGCCAGCGACCCACCTCGGAGATGTTGACGCGCAAGCAGCTCACCTACGACGATGCGATGGCCATGCGCGACCTGCCGCACGTCGTCGCGGTCTCGCCCGCCTTGCAGTACACCGACAACACCGCCCCCGGACGCGCGGGTAACACGGCCATACGTGGCAATGGCAAGACCATGCAGGGCACCATCCTCGAGGGCGACACGCCCGCCCAGCAGGACGTGAGCAACCTGGACATGCTCGAAGGCCGATTCTTCAACGACGAAGACCAGCAGCGCGCAGCTAAAGTCACAGTCCTCGGCTACGACACCGCCGCGCAACTGTTTCCCGGCCAGAGCGCCATCGGCAAAGATGTCGAGGTCGCAGGCATGGTCTTCACTGTCGTCGGCGTGCTCGACAAGCAGAAGCAGGCCTTCGGCGGCGGCAAAAACCCGCAGGACAACCACGCCTACTTCCCCATCACGACCTTCCATTACATCCACCCGGAGGAACTCGACTACTGGATCACCCTGAAGTACGACGACCCCAAGAACCGTTCGCTGGTCGAAGACGAGCTGACTGAGTTGCTGCGCCGCCGTCGCAAGGTGCGCAACGAGCAGCCCGACAACTTCGCCATCTTCGGCACCGACTCGCTGACACGCCTCTGGAACAACATCACCAGCGGCCTGTTTCTGCTGCTGGTGTCGCTCTCAAGCGTAGCTCTCCTCGTTGGCGGCGTGGGCGTCATGAACATTATGCTGGTCTCAGTCACCGAGCGAACGCGAGAAATCGGCGTGCGCAAAGCCATTGGTGCGTCCAGACAGACCATCCTGACGCAATTTACGCTCGAGGCGATGACGCTGTGCGCCGTCGGGGGCGTCATCGGCCTTCTGCTCGGCAGTGGAATCGCCGTAGGCGTGAGCTACGTCTTCCCGGCTGCACTGTCGGCAATCTGGATGACGGTGGCATTCTTAAGCTCGTGCGGCATCGGCCTGGTCTTCGGCATCTATCCCGCCTGGAAGGCCGCGAACCTGAACCCGATCGACGCACTCCGCTACGAATAGCCACGAATAACGATGTCGCTCGCACCTGCCAGCCCCTTCCCGCCTGCGGCACATGAGATAATCAAAGGTACTGTGTTGACTGGAATCAGGCCGTTCCGGGCCCTCGTCCTTGCCGTTACCCTGGCCGCGTTGGGCTGCCACGCCCAGACGCCCACCGCCCAGAACGCCTCCGCCGCGACGGCGAGCGCCTCTGCCGCCAATGGCCTCTCGCCCCAGCTTACCCGGCGCGTCGAGGTCCTCATCCGCTCGAAGTTCGACGTGCCCGCGGCGTATGTCATCCACATCAGCCCGCCGACCAAAAGCGAGCTGCCCGGCTACAACGCCATCTCCGTGACCTTTTCGGCAGGAGACAAGACCAGCCGCCCCATCGTCTTTCTGCTCTCCGACGACAATAAGACGCTCGCCCAGTTCAGCAAATACGACATCAGTAAAGATCCCAAGGAACTGGTCAGCGCCGACGGACGGCCCAGCCGTGGCGGTCCTCCCAATGCGCCCGTCGTCATCGTCGGCTTCGACGATCTCGAGTGCCCCTTCTGTGCCCGGATGCACGAGCAGCTCTTTCCTGCCCTCCTCCAGCGTTACGGCGACAAAGTCCGCATCGTCTACCGCGATTTTCCGTTGTACGACAAACACCCCTGGGCCATGCGCGCGGCCATCGACGTGAACTGTGTCGGCTCGCACAGCACCGCCGGATACTGGAACCTGGTGGACTACATCCACGCCCACGCAGCAGAGTTGGGCGGTCAGGCAGGGAGCCTGGCCGAGGCCAACAAGGCGCTCGATCAGTTGACCCGCGACGAAGGCAAGCGTCAGAACCTTGATGTCACCGCGCTCGACGCCTGCATTGCCAAACAGGACGACGCGGCAGTGATGGCGGAGATCGCGCAGGGCGAGGCACTCGGCGTACAGGCCACCCCCGCTCTCTTCATCAACGGCGAAAAACTCGAGGGCGCCGAGCCGCTCGCCTATGTTTACCGTATGATCGATAGCGCGCTCGTTGCCGCCGGCCAGACGCCGCCTCCGCCGCCCGCCCCGGAGACACCCGCGGCGACGCCGCCTGCCGCTGCCGCACCCAAACCGGGCAATTAGGCAAAATAGATTGCACTAGCCCCATCGAGGAGAGATAGCACGTGCCGACTTTGTTGACTGATACCGATCACAGCTCCGCTGCGCGCTCGCGGACATCTCTTGCCGTCGGGCTTCTTGCACTTTCCGCGCTAGCCCTCGTGGGCGGCTGCAAACGCAGCCACAACGCAGACGTCGTCGCCACCGTCAACGGCCACGCCATCATGCGCAGCGATCTGGACAAGGCCTATGAAGCGCAGCTTGGCGAGGCCCAGCAGCAGACCCCTTCGCCCGACCAGGCCGACTCGCTACGCCTCAACGTACTCCAGTCGCTCATCAACGAAGAAATCGTCGAGCAGCGTGCCGCCAAGATGAACCTCACCGCCACCGACCAGGAGGTGGACGACAAGCTCAAGGAGATGAAGGCTCCTTACACGGACGCCCAGTTCGACGAGCGCCTGAAGGCCAACCACACCACGCTCGACGACCTGAAGCACAACCTGCGCCGCACGCTCACCATCAATAAACTCCTCAATAAAGAGATCAACTCCAAGATCACCGTCACCGACGCCGACGTGGCCAACTACTACAACCAGCACAAGGCCGAGTTCAACTTCATCGAGACGCAGTACCACCTGGCGCAGATTCAGGTGACGAACGTGCCTTCGCAGCCCGGCAACCTACAGAACAGCAAAGCCACCAACGACGCCGAAGCGAAGAAGAAGATACAGGCGCTCAAAAACCAGTTGGACAGTGGAGCCGACTTCGGCGTTCTCGCCATGAACTACTCCGAGCAGCCCGACACCGCCCCCAACGGCGGCGACATTGGCTTTGTACCCGAGTCGCGCCTGCGCACCGACGCCAGCGTCTATGCAGCTATCTCGAAGCTCAAGGCCGGCGATATCACCGACATCATCCCCATGGTCGAGCCGCAATCGAAGAAGACCGTCGGCTACGCCATCTACAAACTGCTCTCGCGAGAGCCCGCAGGACAACGCGAGCTGAGCGACCCGCGCGTCCAGCAGGCCATTCGCCAGCAGCTTCAGGAAGGCCGCTCGCAACTTCTCAAAGGCGCGTACTTCGAGATGCTCCGCGATCAGGCCAAAGTACAGAACTTCTTCGCCGAACAGATCTTCAAGAACGACGCGCACTAGGGAACCTCTGATTAAGTCTCCGATTTTTGATCCGCCATTCTGAGCGGAGCAGCCTGCCCTGAGCGAAGTCGAATGGGAAGAATCCCCGCATTTCCCTGTGGCTACACAAAATCTGCCCCCACAGGAAGAGCTACAACCACACGGAGATCGCACGAACCGCAGGTTCTCAGTGATCGACTATCGCTCTCCGTTGCCAGAATTCGCATTTTTCGTCGGGACTCGGCAGAAGAATCCGTTTCCGTCTTGAACCCGTGGAGTTGCCTGCTCCACTGCAAAAAAAATTGCAACCTCCCTCCTTTCAGCCGCTTATAAGGGTTTATAGTGGTTCGCATGGATCGAGGGCGCTCACTGATCGAGAAGCTCTTTGCCGAGGCCGACGTATGGATCAACGGACGCCGCCCCTGGGACATCCATATCCATGACGAGCGATTCTTCCCCGCCGTGCTGCACGGTGGCGTAATGGCCTTCGGCGAGTCTTATATGGCCGGCTGGTGGGACACAGAACGGCTCGACGAACTCGCCGGGCACCTCACCGCGCATCATCTCGCCAGCCGCATCCGCATCACTCCAGCCAATGTCGTCCTCGCGCTCCATGCGCTCATCGGCAATCTCGGGTCAAAACGCCGCGCCTTCAAGGTAGGCGAGCAGCACTACAACCTCGGCAACGATCTCTTCGAGCGCATGCTTGACCGCCGCATGACCTACTCCTGCGGCTACTGGCTCCACGCCACCACGCTCGACCAGGCACAGGAAGCCAAGCTCGACCTTGTTTGCCGCAAGCTCGGCCTCCGCGCCGGCCAGCGCGTGCTCGACATCGGCTGCGGCTGGGGCAGCTTCGCCCGATTTGCCGCAGAGAACTACGGCGTAACCGTCACCGGCATCACCGTCTCGGCCGAGCAGATGGCCTGGGCACGCGAGCACTGTGCGGGCTTGCCCGTCGAGTTCCGCCTCCAGGACTACCGCGACGTCCACGGCTCCTTCGACCACATCGTCTCCATCGGCATGTTCGAACACGTCGGCTACAAAAATTACCGCGCATTTATGAAGGTGGCCGAGCGTTGCCTGAAGGACGACGGCATCTTCCTGCTCCACTCACTCGGACGCAATACCTCGGCCAGCCACACCAACCCCTGGATTCACAAATACATCTTTCCCAATGGCATGCTCCCCTCCATTGCCCAGATAGGACGCGCGTTTGAAGGCCGCTTCGTCATGGAAGACTGGCACAACTTCGGCGCCTACTACGACAACACGCTCATGGCCTGGTTCGACAACTTCAACCGCCACTGGCCGGACATTGCCCAGAAGTACGGATCGACCTTCTATCGCATGTGGAAGTACTATCTGCTCTCCTGCGCCGGAACACTCCGCGCCCGCGAAGCCCAGCTCTGGCAGATCGCCCTCTCGAAACACGGCGTCCCCGGCGGCTACCAGACCGTGCGATAGTGGTCCGTTCTCAGTTGCCAGTTCTCAGTTGCGCCCCCCTCCCATTTCCATTCCGTAGCGCAGCGGGATCTGCTGTTCCCTCAACCCACCACAGACGCCGGGTGCCCCATCTTCGCGACGGCTTTATCGTCGCTAAGGTGGGGAACATCCAACTGTTCCTATACCCTATTCCATATACTCTGATCCCGAGGCACACATGTCCCGCGTCCGCTTCGCCATTCTCGGCTTCGGCCATCACGCCGTGCGTCGCCTGCTGCCTGCCTTTCGCCGCTCCGAGCACACGGTGTTAACCGGCATGTGGCGGCGCGACCAGGCCGCCGCAAACAAAAACTGCGCCGAGTTCCACATCCCGCACTGCTTCGCCTCGCGCGAAGAGCTCTGCGCCTCTCCCGAAGTCGATGTCATCTTCATCACCTCGCCTGACGCCATGCACAAAGACGACCTGCTGCTGGCCGTCCGGCACAAAAAAGCGGTGCTCTGTGAAAAACCTCTGGCCATGAACGCCGCCGAAGCGCGTCAGATGGCCGACGCCGCAAAGGCTGCCGGCATCCTCTACGGCTGCGGCCAGAACTTCCGCTACAACCACAGCCTCGACTGGATACGCCAGCAGATCACCGCAGGACGCATCGGCCGGCCACAGCTTGCCCACGCCCAATACTGCTATCCGGCCCATCAGGCTCCGCGCCGCTGGATCGCCGACCCCACTCTGGCCACTGGGGGCCCCATCGCCGATGTCGGTGTCCACTGCATCGACGCCCTGCGCTATGTGCTCGGCGAAGAGGTGCGTTCCGTCTCGACCGCTGCCACAAAGGACGACGACGCTGCGCAGGTTGAATCCATCGCCTCGCTTCAGTTGGAGATGACCGGCAATATCTTCGCCAACGTCACCGTCAGCGCACGCTCACCCTACCGCACGCTGGTTGAGATCGTCGGCTCCGAAGGCGTACTCGTTGCCGAAAACGGCCTCACCGTCGATCGCCCCATCGAGATCGTCCTCCGCCGCGCAGGCGAAGTCGTCGAGACAAAGACCGTCGATAACGGCGATGGCTACGTCCGTATGCTCGACAGCTTCGCCCTCGCCCTTCGCGGACAGGAGACCTTCCGCGCCTCCGGCGAAGACGGCGTCTTGAATATGCTGGCCCTCGACGCAGCCTACAAAAGCTGGCGCACAGGCGCACGCGAACCCATCTCTCTTTGAACCCTCACCTACGTTCGGATGCCCATCCTTGGCGTCATCGAGCCCATTCCCGTTCCGGGATGCACGGCCGATTATGAGAGAAAAATAAGCTGCATCTTCAAATAAGACGACCGATAGTAACAACAGCATGAACTGCTCACCGGTCGCCAGGTGCGTCTTTCGTCAATAGCGAAGCGTCTACATCCACGACATGGGCGCGAAACTATCGACGAGGCCTGGTGTTGGAACTCACAAGGTGGCGCACGTCCGCCTCCCAAGACGCCCGAAGGAATCTCATGTCTCACAAACTGAAGTATTTTGCCGTAACCGCTGCCCTCTTCATCGCGCTCAGCTTCACACTCGAGCGTTCGGCCTACGCCTATGTGGACCCCGGCTCCAGCCTTTTGATGTTTCAGACCCTGAGCGCAATCGTCACCGGCGCTCTCTTCTACCTGCGCCGGCGCATCAAGGCGCTCTTCACCAGGACGTCAGCCAATAAATCCGCAGAGTAACCATTCGATGACGGAAACACCTTTGTCCTCACTCCCCACCTTCCGCGATCCGGCAGGAAGTGTCGAGGTCAGGCCTGACGCCGTGTATCGCACGGTTCGCCCGCCCTACGACCGGGAGATTCTCGACTTTCTGGCCCTGCCGCTGGCAGCCCGGCTTGTTGCCGAAGGCAGGCTCGTGGCCAGCGCAGCCGTCACGCCTGCCTCCGATGCGCAGCCGCTTGTGCTCCGTCATCCTCGCATCTGGTTTCAGTCGTATCCATGGGAGTGGTCCCCTTCACTCTGGCTCGCTGCGGCGGAGTTGACCATCGACCTATGCGTTGATTTGGTGAAGCAGGGCTGGGTACTCAAAGACGCCACGCCGCTCAACATCCTCTTCCAGGGAACCGCGCCCATCTTCGTCGATACGCTCTCGATCGAGCGCATCGATCCTCACCAGTCCATCTGGCTTCCCTACGGACAGTTCGTTCGCACCTTTCTGCTTCCCCTCCTGGCCCATTCCAGACTGGGCTGGCCCTTGCAGACGACCCTGACGCGCCGCGACGGCTACGAGCCGGAAGAACTGTACGCCGCCATGCCGTGGCGCTCACGCCTTGGCCGTCCCGCATTTTCGGCAGTCACACTGCCTTCGCTGCTTGCAGGCAACAAAAAGGCCGGCTCCAGCACCCTCGCATCGCGTACCGTCAAAGATCCCGAAGTGGCAAGGCATATTCTGCTCAAGACCCTGAAGGGCCTGCTCACGCAAATGCGCCGGGCGACGCCGCACCAGCGGTCTTCCACATGGTCCGACTACACGGAGACGGCGAACCACTACAGCGATGACGACCACGCGGGCAAGCGCGCCTTTGTACGCGAGACGCTCGACGCGGTCAGACCGTCACGCCTGCTCGACATCGGCTGCAACACAGGGGTCTACTCCCTGCTCACCGCCGAGACCGGCGCCGAGGTGGTCTCGGTGGACACCGACCTCCAGGCCGTCGATCGCCTCGCGAGCAAACTCAGAGGATCCGGGAAAAACGTGCTTCCGCTGTGCCTCGACCTCGCCCAGCCAACCCCAGCCGTAGGCTGGGAGAACCGCGAATACTCGTCCTTTCTCGATCGCTGCTCCGGCCGCTTCGACGCAGTCCTGATGCTGGCCGTTATCCACCATCTCCTGCTACGCAGTCAGATTCCGCTGGACCGCATTGCCGCTCTCTGCGCCCAGCTCACGACCAACCACCTCATCATCGAGTGGGTACCGCCATCGGACCCCAAGTTTCAGGAGCTGCTGCGCGGACGCGATGCCATCTATGCGCATCTGGACGAATCCGCCTTCCGCCGCGCTTTCTCCGCCCACTTTACTCTCTGCTCTGAACGGACTCTGGCGAACGGCCGCCTCCTGTTCCACTTCTCAAGGGCATAAGCGCCGATGAGACTGCTCACGCATCCGGTCACGACAGCGCTCGGGCTCACGGAGATTTATCTACTTGGAATCACGGGGCAGCTTATCTCTGCCCGTCACGATATTCTCTACCACTGGGCAGGTTCCTCCTCCGGCCTCATTTTGCCGATGTTGCTTGATTTCTCGCTGCTCTGGATCGTACTGACTCTCCTTTTGCTTCTGGCGCAGCGGCCAAACAGGCTGGGTGCGGCAATATGGACCGCACTGGCCGTGCCGATTCCCTGGGTCTTTTGCAGAAACTGGACCATCTTGACCGGCCAGCGTCTGCCGCTATGGACCAACGCTCTGCTTTGCGGAGCAGGGCTCGCAATCCTACTGTTCGTCCTGACGAGTTGGAAGCCGCGATTCGTCCCGGCCTTTGAACGCACACGACGCCTGCTTTCCACAGCGCTTGGCTTCGTTTCCGTGGTCGCCATACTTGTCGTTGGCCAGATTCTCTGGCTGGGCTGGAAAGCCCGTGACCTCAACACGAAGATGGCACTCCGTTCACCCGCCCAGTCCACCGGAGAGCACACCCGCATCATCTGGGTCCTGTTCGATGAGCTCTCCTACCGGCAAGTCTACGAACGGCGCTTCCCGGGGCTGGAGCTGCCTGCCTTCGACCATCTCGCCGCTCAGTCCACACTCTTCACCCACACAATCCCCGCCGGCAAAATGACCGAAAACGTCATCCCCTCCCTGCTGACGTCGGAACCGGTAGACAGCATCAAGGCATCGATCGACGGACGCCACCTTGCGCTCCACAACCCCGATACCCGGCAGTGGACACCGTTCGACCCACGCCAGACCGTCTTCGAGGACGCTCTGAACAACGGCTACAGCACCGCAATCGCCGGCTGGTACAACCCCTACTGTCGCATCCTGCCGCAGGTGCTCGACCAGTGTTTCTGGTCATTCAACTTCCCATCTTTGGGCGGAATCTCTCCAGCCCACTCCCTGGTGGAAAACACCCTCAATCCACTCCGCCATGCGCTTGCATCCGCACTCTCTCTCGTCGATCAACTGAGAGGAGTCCCCACGCACAACGCTCAGGCTTCCAGCCTCCACATCCTCGACTACACTGCGCTCAACTCCGATGCCGACCGCCTTCTCCAGGACCGTTCCGCTAGCTTCGTCTTTCTCCACATGCCCATACCGCATCCCGGCGGCATCTACGACCGCGCAACAGGAGACCTGACCACAACCCAGTCCACCTACATCGACAACCTCGCCCTGGCCGACCGCTACCTGGCACACGTCCGCTCCCTGCTCGAACAGAACGGTACATGGGACTCCTCCATCATCGTCGTCATGGGAGACCATTCGTGGAGAACCAGTTTCCTCTGGAAGCCCATGCCTTCGTGGACCCCGGAGGAGCAGCGCGCCAGCGACGGCGGCCGGTTCGACAGCCGCCCCGTCTACATCGTGAAGCTTCCGCATCAACACCAGCCGGAGCGCATCGACCTCCCCTATGCCGCCATCCACACCCGCGCTCTGCTCGACGCGCTGATGGACCGTCGCATCGAATCCCCCGGCGATCTCTCCGCCTGGGCGGCTATGTGGAATGCGCCCGCCGCACAGCCGGCCATCGCCTCGGCAAACTGACGCCGGATCTCCCCAAACGCTGGAATCGGCAGCCCTAAGCCGTTACCATGGAATTCAAGGAGTTCCATGGCCTCTATCGAAAGCAACCAGCTACTGCTCGCCGCAGCCCAGGCCTGCGAAGACAAGAAAGCCGAAGACATCCGCATCCTCGCGCTCGACCCGGCCGAGAGCGGCCTCACCGACTACTTCCTCATCTGCAACGGCACCAATGACCGGCAGAACATCGCCATCTCCGACGAGATCGAGCTACGCCTCAAGCGCGAGTTTGGCGTCTATCCCAACTCAGTCGAAGGCCGACGCCAGGCCGAGTGGATCCTGCTCGACTACGTAGACTTCATCGTCCACGTCTTCTCCGCCGAAAAGCGCGCCTTCTACGGCCTCGAACGCCTCCGTAAAACCGCAACCACGCTCAGCATCGACGACCTCAACGCCGAGTTGAAGGCCCGCATCACCGCCGCCCGCGCCAAGGCCCCCAAAAAGACCGCGCCAGCAAAGAAAAAAGCACCTGCAAAAAAAGCAACCCGAAAGGCCGCTGTAAGAGCCTCCGGCGCAAAGAAAGCGACCCCTAAAAAGCAGGCGAAGACAAAGACACGCGCAAAATAAATCGTGTCGAAGATCCGCCACGCCACCCTTCTTGCGGACTTCACTCAGTCGTCATGCTTCCATGCTGCGGGAAGCCTGTTTTCCTCTTCTCTGCCAGAAATAAGACGGCCCACCAGGATCACTGGTGGGCCGTCTTCGTTCAGCCCGGTTCAGAAGGTGAACTTGGCCGCGAGTTGCAGGTTGCGAGCGTTGGGAGTGAAAAGCAACTCAGGATGGTTGTAGGCGGGATTGCTTACGGACTGGAACTGAGTAGACAGCCCTTGTGTCGAGGTCTGGTCGATCGTGCTGATCTTACCTGCGGTGTACTGCGGATGATTCAGCACGTTGAAGGCCTGCACCTGGAACTCGACTGCAACCTTCTCAGTGAAGTTGACCCGCTTCGCCGCCGATACGTCGATATCGTCGATCGGACGAATCGGCAGAGTATTGCGGGTGACGTTGGGCAATGTACCGACGCCCGCCTGGACGTAGTAGGCACTCGGATTGGCCGCTACATAGCCAACAAGGTTGCCATCGCACTGGGTGGGCGCTGGGACCGTGGGCGGATCTGTCTGGCACGATGCGACCAGAGTCGGGTTCGTACTGTAGACCGGAATGGCTGCGCTGCCGATCCCCTTCTTTCCATTTGGATTGACGATCGGACGATCAATTCCCCCGGAGTCGCCATTCATATTTGAGTTCACTCCGGAGAGTGCCGTAGCGTACTCAGGCGATTCATAGGTATAGATCGGCGAGATCTCCCAGTTGCCGATCAGGTTCTTTTCAAACCAGTTGGAGTGCTTGAAGTACGGCAGGTCATAAACAGCCGCGACGGTCAGGCGATGGGTGCGATCCAGCGCAGAGCGGGAATAGTCCGCGCTGAGGTCCTGCGAGTTCTGTGGACGACGCGGCGTAAGGACCGTGGAGAAAACCTCGGCGGTCGCATCATCCATGGTCTTGCTCCAGGTATAGGAGGCATTGAGCAGGAACCCATGCTGGAAGCGCCGCGTCAGGTTGGCCTGAAGGCCGTTGTAGTTGGAACCGGAGTAAGGCTGGTACGAAGTGATCTTGCTGGTGAAATGTTGGCTGGCATACTGCGGGAGGATGTTCGAGAGAGCCTCGATATTGGCTAAAGTGTTGACGTTTGCAGCGGTGCTCGTCGATGCGGTATTGCTGGCGGAGTCGATCACAATCCCGGTGGAATCGAACGAGGTGAACAGCTGATTTTGCGCGTTGACTCGCGGCTGTACGTTGAGCTGAATCTGGGTGGGAAGATGGATGCCGCGGGTTCCGACATAGCGGATTTCCGCAGTGTAATTCGCGGCGAAGACGCGCTGGACGCCGAGCGACCACGTCTCTGCATAAGGGACGATCTGGTTCGGCATGTAGGCCGAGGTGGCCTTGCGTTGCTTGGCTAAATCCTGCACGCAAGGTACGCCTGTGCCAGGCCCTGTTCCATCCGTGCAGAAGACCGCAAGCGTCCCGGTTCCTGCCGGTAAGCCACCCTTAGCCAGGAAGTTGGGGTCTCCTGGAGACGCATTCCCCGCTCCTCCCACGTCGTTGGTCGACGAGTACTGCGGCGGGAACGAGAGCAGGCCAAGGTTGTCGAAGAGAACATCCTGCGCCACGCTAAATCCAAGGCGGACCGAGGTCTTATCGTCCGGCGCCCAGTCGATTCCGACGCGAGGGTCGAAGTTCTTGTACTGCGGCTGCGGCGCGTGGAATGAGATCAGGCCGGGAACGCTGGCGGCGCTATTGAGGGCCTGGGCCCGCTCGCCGACAGGAACCGAGGTGAATTCATACCGGACGCCGTAGTTGATCGTGACCTTCGGAAGAAAGCGCCACGTATCGTTGAAATATCCATAGAGCGCCGTCTGGTCGCCATAGTAGACGAAGTTGCCTGTCGAACATCACCAAAGGCCGTGGGGGCAAGGTCGTGGAGAAATTCGGTGAGGTAGTTATACTCATAGTCTCCGCGAACACGCTGCGTGAAGGTCTGCGGAGCAATGTACTTACGTCCGTCGAAGCCGACCTTGAACAGGTGCTTGCCTTTTGTCCAACTGATGTTGTCCACGAACTGGTAGAGGTTCTGGACAGTTGACTGCGGAGCATTGTCGTCGGGACCATAGTCAAGAAAGTTCTGATCGTAGACGTACACGTTGGGGAACGAATCCAGCCCAGGATATGAGTAGTTTCCGGCCGAATAAACTTGCGTAAAGCGAGTGAAGCCTAGACGGACCTCGTTGGTCAGGTTCGGCGTAAACGTATGAAATTCGCTGAGAGCCCCCAGATGATATTTCAACGGCAATGGTTGATAAAAGATAGGAACCTGAGCGGCGGTGTCCTGTTGTGAGTTGGTATTGTGCAGGTAACTAACCCGAAGGCTGTCGGACGGCGAGATATTGAAATCGACGTTCGTAGTCAGGGCGTTGAAATTGATATACGCCGGTGCGGAGACCAGATAGTTGCCGAGGGCAATATCGTGCCGAGTGCCCGAGCCGTACACTTGTCCGAGTGCATTGTCAGCATAGGGACCGGGGCTCTTCGTCGTGTCCTCGAAGACAGCGGCCGTCTGCGGTCCGGATTTCTGGTTGAAACAGGCAACGTCGTTCGCGTCAGTCACCTGGCTGGGAGAGACAGGGGTATATTTCACATACTGCGCAAGGTTGTTGGCATTCAGACCGGGTACAGCCTTGAGGTCCGTGATGCCTTTGGCAGTCGGCGTGCAAATGTAATAGGACGAGCTTTGGCCCGTGGTCTGCCGCTCGAAGTTGGCAAAGAAGAAGAGCTTGTCCTTGAAGATCGGCCCGCCAAGCTGGCCGCCGTAGCGGTTGAAATCGAACCGCGGATTGGCCTGATGCTGGCCGGCAGGAACATTTTCTGCATTGAGGTTGCGGTTCTGAAAATACTCATAGACCGCGCCATGAAACGTGTTTGTGCCGCTGATGATGTTGGTATTGAACTGGCCGCCGGAAGAGTGTCCGAACTCGGGAGAAAACTGGTTGGTGATGATCGAGAACTCGCCGACAGCGTCGTTGGGCACATAAACGAGAGGGCCAGTCACGCCTTTGTCGTTATTGTCGATGCCATCAATGGTGAAGTTATTATTGCGGGGGCGCTGGCCTCCAACGGATGGACCTGTTCCAATACCGATGCCGCCGGCAGTCGCTACACCCGGACTCAACAGCGAGACGTTCAATACGCCCAATCCAACTGTCGCACTCGGCAGATTCTGAAGCTCTTTAGTCTGGAAGACCTGGGTCAGGTTGGTTGAGGTTGTGTCCAGGGCTACAGCAGCGATGGACGAGACCTCAACTGTCTGCGTCGTCGAGACTGTCATCACAATATTCAGCGTCGATGATTTGTTGATGTCGATACGAAACGCCTTCAGCGTGTAGTTGGTAAACCCGCCGGCGGAAGCTGTGACATCGTAGTTGCCCGGCGGAAGATTGGGGATGCTTACGTCGCCAGTAGCGCTTGTCTTCGCCGTGTAGGTGGCGCCCGTGTCTTCGTTGACTGCGATCACGGTCGCGTTCGGAATCACTGCCCCCGTTGTGTCCTTGACTGTTCCCACCAGATTGCCGCTTGTCGTTTGCCCATAGCTCATTGTCACTAGAGCGAATATCACTACCAGAAGCCCAAATAATCTTTTCATGCTCAAAAACCTCTCCATTGAACACCATTCGTTCGGGAAGCCGCCTGCCAATGTCCTTCTTGACGCCGATGCTCTACCAGGAAATCGTGCGAACGTCCATTGCACAAACGTATGCGCTTACCCAGGGTGTCGATTACGCAATTCCGACGCCAAAAATCACACACACGACACACTCATCACAAAAAATCTACAAATGAATGATTATTCAGGCCTTAACTATTCCAAAAAAATTCCACATTGCATGGAAAATATGAAAAAATGGATCAGCCGCCCACCACTGAACCCATATTCACTGAATATGGAATGTTCCAAATGGCCGCTTCTTCCAAAAATGAGAGGACAGACCACCCAAGTAACCCCGCCCTTTGCCCCCGATGGCACACACGCCGCCCAACAACGGCCCTCCAAGACAAAAAGACCCGCCGAATATGGCGGGTCTTTTCGATGGAAGTTCGAAGCCGGCAGCTTAGAACGCGAACTTCGCCCAAAGGTGAAGCGCGCGGTTTCGCGTATCACGCGCCGCCGACGTATTCATATACGCTGGTGTACCGATGGTAAGCAGATCCGTTCCCAGAACACCCACATCGTTGTGATTGAAGACGTTCTGTGCCTCCACCCGGAACTGGAGCGCGCTGTTTTCCAGATGGGTCCATCTTGAAACCGGAACGTCTTTCTCCACCGCGAAGTTCCACGTGGTCGTTCCGGGGTTGGAGAAGGAGTTCCGGCGCAGCTCACGTGGTGTAATCTCCGCACCGCCAAGGGGAATCAGGAAGTGAACAGAGTTCACGTCCACCGGTTTAAGGATGGGGTTGCCACTTGAGTCGGTCTGGGTATTGGCGATTGCCATGTCGTAGTACGACCCCGGCGTTCCTCCCACGTAGGCTCCATCGATGCCAGCCGTATCGAGCGGCGCGCGCGGGTTGCCGATGAGCGGACGGTCGTTGACCGGGTTGCCGTCTCCATTCGTGTCCAGGCCGTTGATCTGGAAGCTCGAATAGGACCCTGACTGCAACTGAGTCAAGCCAGAGAAGGTAAAGTTGCGGGTAAATGCGCTGAGCAGGCCATTCGTAAGCGCATTGCCTGACCGGAAGCCTACGGGTGAGTAGACATACGCGATCGAGAAGAAGTGTCGGTGGTCAAACGCTGAGTTGCCCCACTCCTGTCCCCGCTTACCCGGGGCAAGCTGAGCGCCATACGACGTCTGACTGGTAAACAGTGCGAAGACCTCCGAGCTGTCGTCCAGCAGCTTGCTATAGACGTAGTTGCTCTCCAGATACAGCCCATGGTGGAACTGACGGGAGACCTCGACCTGAACACCGTTGTAGTTGGAAACGCCGTCATTGATACGAGCATTCACCGCGCCGCGGTTCGGGTTCAGCCGCAGACCCGTGTTGGCGTCGAAGTAGTTGTACTGCTGGTTGGCGTAGAGCTTCAGTGAACGGACCCCCACGTAGTTGATTCCCAGCTTCATCGCAGCAGGCAGGGTTCGCTCGATACCGAAGTTGTATTGATAAGTCAGCGGGTTGACAAGATGACTGCTGACGCTCAACACGCTATTGAAGGGGGTCAGGTTCGGAGTAATCGAGGCAAGCAACGTCGAAGCAGGAGCATCCACCGGGTTCTTGGTCGTCGAAACGATCGTCCCTGTCGGCGAATTCGGCGCCGACTGCGCCCCATTGATGGCGATGTTCGAAAAATCTACATCATAGAAGACGCCAAAGCCGCCACGGATTGAGGTGTTCTCCAGCCAGTGGTTGCCCGAAGGAGCATACGAGAAGCCCACACGGGGACCGAGGTTGTTCCTGTCCGGCTGCACCTTAATCACAGCCGTAATCGGCAGGAACGGATTAGAGGTGTCGAGGGCCGGATACGGCAGCGAGTTTTCGATGGGAGAGGTGTAGTCATAGCGCAGCCCCACATTCAGCGTGAAGTCGGGCCTCAGCTTGATGTCGTCCTGAACAAAGGCGGCAACCTTGTAGGCATGAGGGTCAATGCGGGTCGGCCCAAAGCTCTTGCTTGCGCTACCTGAGCCTCCAATCCGATCGTTGAAGAAGTTGTCCAGCTTGGAAAGAGCGGGAGTCGTAGGAGTCCCCGACTTCGAGTAGGTCAGATTGCCGAAGTGATTTTGCGAGACGATGTCCTTCTCAATCTGCCGCCCCAGGTCCACGCCGATGCGCAGCGACTGACGCCCGATCGTCCAGCCAACCGTGTCCTGCAACTGAT
Source organism: Edaphobacter sp. (assembly GCF_035763405.1). Classification (NCBI taxonomy): domain Bacteria; kingdom Pseudomonadati; phylum Acidobacteriota; class Terriglobia; order Terriglobales; family Acidobacteriaceae; genus Edaphobacter; species Edaphobacter sp. Next base: position 6,474 of record NZ_DASUBE010000031.1, on the reverse strand, counting down.
AAAGATCCTCGGCGCGGCCCTGCGGAAGGTTCTGATCGATGCCAAGATCTCCAAGGCCATTGTTATCACTAAAATTCAGATTGGGGGCGTTGCCCAGCGGACCATTGACCGTGGCAGGCAGTGGCGCGAACTCAAACCGGATGCGCGTCTCGCCTGCGCGAAGCTCGTTGATCACATTCGGCGAAAACACGTGTGTCCAGCCGCCCTGTGCCAGCTCCGAAGGCCCACCCTGCGTGTTGTCGAACTCAGGAAGACCAGACGTATTGGTCGAAAGATCAGGGGTGAAGGACTGGTTGTCGTGCAAGTAGCGATAAGTAAAAGTGTCCTTCGAAGTCGGAGTGTAATCGACACGCACGATCCACTGCGTATCGGGTTCCTGCTGTGGCACAGGCGGACGCAGCCACGCAACGGTGTCGATCGTGCAACCGGACGGGCAACCCGGGCGCGGACTGATGTTGTACGATTGGCCGCTCACACTTGGCGAAAAGGTGTTCAGATAAGTGCCGTTGCCCAGGTACTGCTCCAGCAATGTTGCCTGCGGCCCTCCGATAGCTTTGATCAGGTTGTAGCTCGCCTGATCTGGCAAAAATATAGGAGAAGCCTGGGAGTTTCCGTAAAACCGTTGGAATTGCGTTCCACCAAAGGCGAAGAGCTTGTCCCGGATGATTGGACCGCCAACCAACGCTCCAAAGCTATGTTCGTCGAACCGAGCTTTGGGTGTGCCAGCGTTCTGGCGCGACTGTCCATCCTGCGAGTTCAGGCCAGAGCCCTGATAGAGGTCCCACACCGTGCCGTGAAACTGGTTTGTGCCGGTCTTGGTGATACTGTTCACCACTGCGCCGCCAGTGCGTCCAAATTCCGCCGAGGTGCTATTGGTCAGCACCGTCACCTGCTGAAATGCATCGACCAGCGCAGGTTGAAATGCCTGGCCACCAATGCCGATATCGTTAATGTCCTGGCCATCGAGCATGAAGTTGTTCGAGCGAGGACGTGCGCCGTTCACCTGAATCTGTTGCCCGTTGCCGCCCGACCCACCCAGGCCGAGCATCTGATTGACCGGTGAGACTCCAGGCACAATCGCAGCCAGGGCCACTGGACTAAGCGAGAAGTTCGGTATCTTTGCCAGCGCCACTTCGCTAACCGTGCCGCCCAGATGACCGTTTTCAGTGTTGATCGTATTGGAGATGGCATCCACCTCGACTGTCGCAGAGTTGCTACCAACCGTCAGCGTGGGATCGAACGACGTGACCTGCGAAGCCGTTACCAGCAGATTCTTGGAATCGACCGGAGCGAAACCTGCCTCCGACACATGGATCGTATATGGCCCGGGATCAATACCCTCAATACGGTATGCACCGTTTCCGCTTGTATCCACGGTGCGGCTTACCTGCGTCTGCTGGTTCGTCACTGTCACCTGTGCGCCAGCCACCACTGCGCCCGTCTGATCACGAACAACCCCGGCCAGGATTCCCTTGCTGCTTTGAGAAAATCCAACTGCAACCAAGGCAACGACGGATAATATTGCTATCCCTAAATCTTTTACTCGCATACACTACCTCCCGAGCCCGAAGGCTCCAAAAATACAAGAAGCAACACAGTACATTGTCTTTTGATTGCCAGACAAGCTATCTCGACGCAGAACTTCGTTTGCGGAACATAATCGCATACGGGGAACAAGCAGTCTTGGTTCCAGCCAGTAATGAGAAAGTTGATCAATTTTAGACCCACTAGCCAGTAACTTCAGCGTATCAAATGGTTTAGGCGCTGGCAAAATAGCTTTTGAGATCCCTCCCGGCAGACCATGAAGATTACCTTCGCCGCCATCGTGCCTCGCCGCTCCCGGACCAAATCCGAGGCATCAGACCGTCTGCTGGCCGACTACATCGAACGCGCCGGCCACTATCTCCCCTGCAACTCGCAAATCTTCGACACCGAAGCCGCCCTGCTCGAATCCCTCGACCGCCGCGCCGGCCGCGCACCGGCGTATGCCATCCTGCTCGACAGCCGCGGCCGCCAGCTCAGCTCCGAGGAGTTCGCCCAGCAGGTCGGCACACTCCGCGACGCCGGCACCCAGCGCCTGGTACTCGCCATCGGCCCCGCCGATGGCTGGTCGAACACCGCGCTCGTTCGCGCCAACCTGCTCTTCTCCCTCGGCCGTATCACCCTGCCGCACCAGCTCGCCCGCGTCGTTGCCGCCGAACAGCTCTACCGCGCCCTCACCATCCTCGCCGGACACCCCTACCACTCCGGGCACTGAGTCGGCATGGACGATGACGCATCTCAGTTGTTGTAACTTCGAGACAGAGACCCGCGAGGATTGAACAGAATGGCTTCACAGATTGGCTTCATCGGGCTAGGCATCATGGGGCGGGGGATGGTCAAAAACCTCGTCGAAAAGGGGCACTCCGTCGCGGTATGGAACCGGACAACCGAGCGCTCCTACGAACTGAGCAAAGAGATCAAAGTTTCCGTGGCAAAGTCGCCCCGCGCCGTAGCCGAAGGTCGCGAATTTGTGCTCATCTGCGTCAGCGACACGCCGGACGTGGAAGAGGTGCTGTTCGGTGACGAAGGCGTGGCCACCGGCGTTCGCCAGGGCGCGCTGGTCGTTGACCTTAGCACCATCAGCCCGTCGGCTGCGCGACGCTTCGGCGCAAAATTGACCGAGCAAAACGTAGGCTTTCTCGATGCGCCCGTCTCCGGCGGCAGCGAAGGAGCAGCCAAAGGTACGCTCAGCATCATGGCAGGCGGCTCGGTGGGCGACTTCGCCCGCGCGCGCCCCATCCTCGAAGCCATCGGAACGCGCATCACGCACATCGGGCCCACCGGCTCCGGACAGATGACCAAGCTGATGAATCAGGTTCTGGTCGTCGTCAACATGCTGGCCGTCGGCGAGGCGCTGCTGCTGGGCCGCGCCGCCAACCTCGACCTCCGTAAGGCCGTTGCCGCGGTCGAGGCCGGAGCCGCCGGAAGCTGGATGCTCTCACAGCGCGGTACTCAGGCCATCGACGGCTATTGGAAACCCGGCTTCACCATCGACCTGCAACAGAAAGACCTGCGCCTCGTGCTCGAATCCGCTGAAGAACTCGGCGTGCCGATGCTGGCTACCAGTCTCGTGCATCAGCTCTATAACAAGTTGCAGCGCCAGGGCAAAGGCGGCCTCGGCAACCACGCGCTCGTGCAGGCGCTCGAAGAGATGGCAGGCATCAAGCTCCATCCGGAAGCATAAGTTCGGGAACAGAAACCATGATGCAGACAGCTTCGCTCAACGGCGTCTCCATCGCCTACCGCGACACAGGCAGCGGCCCAGCCGTGGTCTTCCTGCACGGACATCCCTTCGACCAGTCCATGTGGGAGCCGCAGGTTGCCGCGCTCTCGTCAAAGTACCGCGTCGTCACACTCGACCTGCGCGGCTACGGAGCATCCGAGGTACCCGCCGTCGAAGCCACCACGCTCGCAACGATGGCCACAGACGTCAGCGCGCTGCTCGACCATCTCTACATCGACCGCGCTGTCGTAGCAGGGCTCTCGATGGGCGGCCAGGTAGCCATGGCCTTCGCGGACCAGTTCCCCCAGCGCCTCAGCGGCCTCATCCTTGCCGCAACCTTCCCCGAGGCCGACACCGCCGAAGTCCAGGCCGCCCGCCGCGCCGCCGCCGACCGCTTCCTTAACGAAGGCTCCGTCGTGCCCGGTGGCGAGATGCTTCCTCGCCTGCTCGCCCCAGCCTCGCTCAAGCGCGACCCCGCGCTCGCCATCAAAGTGTTCACCATGATCGCCAACGCCCCGCCCGCCGGAGCTGCCGCCGCGCTCCGCGGACGCGCGACACGCAAGGATTACAGCCCAACGCTCCGCGCGCTTGCTGTTCCGGCGCTCATCGCTGTAGGAACAGAAGACAAGTACGTCTCACTCGACACGGCTCGACGCATGCAGGCCGCCATCCCGTCAGCGCAGCTTGAAGTCTTCAACGGCATCGGCCACCTACCCAACCTCGAAGCGCCTGAACACTTCAACGCCGTGCTGCATCAATACCTAGCCTCACTCGGTTGAATAGACCACGCCTTGTTTTGTCGTCATTCCCGAAGGAAATCGCGTCTCGTTTTGAGTCGCGCCGAACTACATCTCAGGGAAAACGCTTCAGCCCCGCAAAAACGTCGGCGAATTCAAGCGGCTTGAGCCCGGGCCGTCTTTCCTGAGCCGGCAAACGAGCCACTTGAGCCCACACGCTATCGCGCCAGAAAATTATCAATCAACCGCGTCGCACCCACCCACGCCGCAACAGCCACCAGCGTTCCCGGCGTCACCGTCTGGACCGGAAGCAGCGTGTCTGCATCCACCGCTGCAAAATAATCCACCCGCAGCCCTTCCGCGTCGAGCACCCGCCTGCCCGCGCAAACCAGCACGTCCGCATCGCGCGTTCCCTCGTCAATCATCTTCTCCACAACCGCAAGCGAACACCTGATCGCCAGCGCCAGAGCACGCTCCTCCGCGCTCAGATACCGGTTCCTGCTGCTCAGCGCCAGCCCGTCTGCGTCGCGGACAATCGCACAGCCCACCAGCTTCACATCGAAGTTCAGGTCACGCACCATCCGGCGCAGCACGGCCAACTGGGCGGCGTCCTTTTGGCCAAAGTACGCCCGCGCTGGCCCCACAATGTGCAGCAGCTTCGCCACCACCGTCGCCACACCGGCAAAATGTCCAGGCCGCGAAGCCCCATCCAGCCGGTCCCCCACCTCCGCCACCGACACCGTCGTCACCGCGCCGGCCGGATACATCTCCTCCGCCTCGGGCGCGAAGACCACTCCCACGCCCTCGCGCTCCAGTGCCCGGCAGTCCTCCTTAAACGTGCGTGGATACTGAGCAAAGTCCTCGTGCGGGCCAAACTGCAACGGGTTTACGAAGATTGAAACCGCCACCACGCTGCACTCGCCGCGCGCCCGTCGCACCAGCGAAAGGTGCCCTTCGTGCAACGCGCCCATCGTCGGCACCAGCCCCAGCACGGCCCCGCCCCCTCGCAGTTCGCGGCACACCCACTGCATCTCCTGTGCGCTTGTCACAATCCGCATCGCAGCCCGTCTAACCCGCAACCTTTTCCACAACCTCAAGCGACTTCCGCGTCTCGCGCGGCAGATGATAGCTCTCCTCATCCGAAGGGAACGCCCGCGCCTCGACATCGCGCTTGTACTCCGCCAGCGCCGCGCGCATCACGCCCGCCACATCCGCATAACGCCGCACAAATTTCGCCGGCTCGCCAAACGTCATCGAGAGCATGTCATGCAGCACCAGAATCTGCCCATCGCAGTCCGGCCCCGCGCCAATCCCTATCGTCGGAATCTGCAACTCAGCCGTCAGCATCTGCGCCAGCTCGCGCGGCACGCCTTCCAGCACAATCGCAAAACATCCAGCCTCTTCCAGAGCCAGCGCATCGGCACGCAGCTCCTCCATCGCGGCCATCGTCTTGCCCTGCACCTTGTAGCCGCCCATGCGATGCACACTCTGCGGAGTCAGTCCAATGTGCCCCAGCACAGGAATCTCCGCGCCGACCAGTCTCCGCACCAGCCCCGCGCGCTCGCGTCCGCCTTCCAGCTTCACCGCCTCGGCCCCGGCCTCTTTCACAAACCTCACCGCGTTCGCCACGCCCTCGGCCTCGCTCGCCTGATAGCTGCCGAACGGCATGTCGGCCACCACCAGCGCGCGCCTTACTGCACGCCGCACGCCTCGCGTATACACCAGCATCTCGTCCATCGTCACGGAGAGCGTATTCTCATGGCCCTGCATCACCATGGCCAGCGAATCGCCCACCAGAACCAGGTCGAGCCCCGCCTCGTCCAGCAGCCGCGCGCTCGCATAGTCATACGCCGTCAGCGACACAATCGGCTGCCGCCGCGCTTTCTTCTCCGCAAGCGAAGGCACCGTCACTTTTTCTAAGGAAAGCTCCGCGCCGCGCTCCCCACGCGCGACACCCTCACCCGCCGCTCCGGCAGGCGCCGTTCGGAACGTAGTCAGACTCATACCAACTCCAGTGCAGCTCCACCGCGCGCCGTCCGCATCAACCGGGCAGCTTTGGCCGGATGCCACCTGAGCCGGAAAACTCCGGCTGCACCTTAAAGCCTACGCGCCGCCACCCCGCTCCGCAACCCTGTAGGAAATGCGTGCCTTCCCGCAGAATCGCAAAACGAGAAAGCGCCAGCGGCGCGACACATACCAGCCCAGGCCAAAGATCCAGGCTGGATTAACCGGGAAGATCAAGGGCTGAAACAGGCTGCGGAGAAATGCGCGCCTTGTGCTTTTCGGTGGAAGCGCGGGGCTTCAGCCTGCGAAAATCCCAGCAAATTCAAGGGGCTTTAGAGGGTGCTGAAAAAGTCAGTTTTGCTTAAGGGCACGGCTTCAGCCGTGCCGCTAACGCTGCAAAATCAACGCGGCTTTAGCCGCTGAGGTACGCCTTTCTCTTCGCCAATGACTTTTTCAGCACCCTCTTTA
>NZ_DASUBE010000030.1:0-41110 GCF_035763405.1 Edaphobacter sp. | reverse complement strand
TGTCGGGCTTTCAGAGGGTGCTGAAAAAGTGTCTCGCCGGGAAGAAAGCGTACCTCAGCGGCTAAAGCCGCGTTGATTTTGCAGCGTTAGCGGCACGGCTGAAGCCGTGCCCTTAAGCAAAACTGACTTTTTCAGCACCCTCTTTCAGCCCTTTGGGTTCGTTGCGATCTTGACCTGGGCCTTTGGCGCTTTTTGATCCGCGGCGTTGATTGGCTGTGTCCGCGGACCAGACGTTTCGTGAAAATCATACCCCAGGGGCTAAAGAGGTGCTGAAAAGGTCATTGGCGAAGAGAAAGGCGTGCCTCAGCGGCTAAAGCCGCGTTGATTTTGCGGTACTTGCGGCACGGCTGAAGCCGTGCCCTTAAGCAAAACGGACTTTTTCAGCACCCCCTAAAGCCCATTCATTTCGCGGGGGGAGATAGAGGGCCAAGCCTGAAGGCCTGGCGCATCTGGAAGCGGGAATCCTCGTCGTCATCCAGAGTTAGTAGTCCTACTTAAAGTTTAGCAAGTGGAGGAAACTAAACCGCCACGGGGAAGTGGCTGGTAGTGTGGCGGTTTGGTTGTTTCAGGGGTTGACAGGGTTTGGGGTGAGTCCCGGACACAGCAGATTCCTCCGCTGCGCTACGGAATGGAAATGCAAAAGGGGGCGGAATAGAAATGCAAAAGAGAGCGGAATGGAAATGCAAAAGGGGGCGCGGGAATGTGTGCGTTCCCACCCATCGCAGAAGCGCGATGGATGGGGCACCCGAGCGTTTGTGGCTCACTCCAGAAACAAACGCAGATTCCCTTCGGGAATGACAACAAAAAAGGGGAATGACAACAAAAGGGGGGTCGGCGATTTGAACCGCAGACTCCCTTCGGGAAGGACAACAACAAGGGGAATAGCAACAAAAGTGGTGACGCTCAGCGTGCGAGTTCGGTTTGGGGTGTGCGCGATTTGCGCGAGAAGAGGGCGAGGAATGACTTGAGCAGGACGTAGAGGACCGGGATGAAGATGAGGTTGAGGATGGTCGAGAGCGTCATGCCGCCGATGATGGCCGTGCCGACGGAGTGACGTCCGTAGGCGCCTGCGCCGGTGGCGAAGTAGAGCGGGGTGACGCCGAGGATGAAGGCGATCGACGTCATGAGGATGGGGCGCAGACGGAGTTCGGCTGCTTCGATGGCTGCTTCGACGACGGTCTTGCCCTGAGCGACGAGTTGTTCGGCGAACTCGACGATAAGGATCGAGTTTTTGGCCGAGAGACCGATGAGCATGACGAGTCCTATCTGGACGTAGACGTCGTCGGTGTAGCCGCGCGCGGCGATGAGCAAGAGCGCGCCGAGCACGGCCATGGGCACGGCGAGCAGGATGATGAAGGGCAGGCTGAAGCTTTCGTACTGCGCCGCGAGCGTGAGGTAGACGACCAGCAGGCCGAGACCGAAGATGATGACGGTCTTGCCGGCGGACTCGACTTCTTCGAGGGCGAGGCCGGTCCAGGAGTAGGTCATGCCCTGGAGTTTGCTCTGGTTGAAGAGCTTGACCATGTTGGCGAGACCTTCGCTGGAGCTGACGCCGGGCGCGGGCGAGCCGTCGATTTCGGCCGAGCGGAACATGTTGTAGTGGTTGATGACCTGTGGGCCGGAGGACTCGGTGATGTTAACGAGGTTGTCGATGGGGATCATCTGGCCGGAGTCGGAGCGGACGTAGTACTGGCGCAGGTCTTTGGAGGTCATGCGGAACTGCTGGTCGGCCTGGACGTAGACGCGGTAGGAGCGGTTGTTGTAGTCGAAGTCGTTGACGTAGCTGGAACCCATGAAGGTGCCGAGTGCGGCGGTGATCTGGTCGAAGGGCACGCCCATGGACTTGGCCTTCTCGCGGTCGACTGTGACGATGATCTGCGGGTCGTTGGCGGTGAAGGTGGTGTTGAGGCCGGCGAGTCCGGAGCCGGGCATACGCGATTTGGCGACGATGGTGTGGGCGACGCGGTCGATGTCGTTGAAGGTGTTGCGGCCGCCATCCTGCAGGATGAACTGGAAGCCGCCGACGGAGCCGATGCCTGAGACGGCGGGCGGCTCGGTGGCGAAGGCGATGCCGCCGGGGATCATAAAGAGTTTGGGACCTACGTCGGCAACGATAGCGCGCGCGGTGAACTGCGGGCCCATCTTCGTGCGCTCGTTGATGGCTTTGAGCGGGGCGAAGATGATGCCGAAGTTGGGCGAACTACCGCCCGCGAGCGAGAAGCCCATGACCGAGAACGTGCCAAGGACACCGTCGTTTTTGCGCACCGCAGTGGCGACACGGTCGCCGAACTCGCTGGTGTAGCTGAGCGAGGCTCCCGGCGGCGTCTGGATGATGATCATGAAGTAGGACTGGTCTTCCTGCGGGATGAACGCCGTGGGCACGTGCGTGTACATGAATGCCGTGGAGGCGAGCGCGGCGAAGAAGACCAGCAGCACAACATACTTGATGCGCATGACGACGAAGGTGACGATCTTCGCGTAGGTGCGGGTGATCCACTGGATGAGTCGCTCGACCGGATTGAGCAGCAGGGCCATGAGGCCGGTGCGTTTCTGTTCGGCGCGCAGGAGAATGGCTGCGAGCGCGGGCGACAGCGTGAGCGAGTTGAAGGCCGAGATGGCGATGGAGAACGCGATGGTGAGCGAGAACTGTTTGTAGAGGATGCCGGTCGTGCCCGGGAAGAGGCTGACGGGGATGAAGACGGAGATGAGCACCAGCGAGGTGGCGATGACGGCGCTGGTGACTTCGGCCATGGCGATGCTGGTGGCCTTGTGCGGGTCGGAGGTGGTGACTTCCATCGCGCGGCCGGTGGAGTGCTCGGGAGTGAGGGCATCGGGCGCGTAGGGGTCTTCACCTTCTTCGCCGGCTTCGGGCGGTCTGCTCGGCGCGGCGTGACCGGAGAGGTGGCGCTGCACGTTCTCAATGACGACGATGGCGTCGTCTACAACGAGACCTGTGGCCAGGACGATGCCGAAGAGGGTGAGTGAGTTGATGGAGAAGCCGAAGAGTTTGATGAAGGCGAAGGTGCCTATCAACGAGACGGGGATGGTGATGGTGGGGATGATGGTGGCGCGCCAGTCCTGCAGGAAGAGGAAGATGACGATGACCACGATGATGATGGCTTCGATGATGGTGATGAGGACTTCGTGTACCGACTCGCCGATGACGGTGGTGGTGTCGAAGGCGACGATGCCCTTCATGCCCGGCGGGAAGTTCTTTTGCAGGTCGGCGAGGACGGCTTTGCACTTCTTGTCTACGTCGAGCGCGTTGGCGTTGGAGAGCTGCTGGACACCGACGCCGACAGCTTCGTTGCCGGAGTAGCGGAGGTCGGTGCTGTAGCTTTCGGCGCCGATCTCCGCGCGGCCTACGTCTTTGAGCAGGACGATGCCGTTGGTCGCGGGACTGTTCTTGATGATGATGTTTTCAAACTGGCGCGGGTCGGAGAGACGGCCGGCGACGCGGACGACCATCTGAAACTGCTGGTGGACGTCGGCAGGCTGCTGGCCAAGCTGTCCAGCGGCGACTTCGACGTTCTGCTCGGCGAGGGCGTTGGTGACGTCGAGTGCGGTGAGGCCGCGGGCGGCGAGCTTGGTGGGGTCGAGCCAGATGCGCATGGCGTACTTGCGCTCGCCGAAGATGAGCACGTCGCCGACGCCTGGGACGCGCTTGAGTGCGTCCTTGACGTAGACGTCGAGGTAGTTCGACATGAAGGTGGGCGAGAGAGAGTGGTCGGGCGAGTAGAAGCCGGCGGCGAAGACAAAGTTCGAGTTGGCCTTGGTGATGGTGATGCCGGTGTTCTTGACGGCGGCGGGCAGACGACCTTGCACGGAGGCGACGCGGTTCTGCACATCGACGGCGGCGATGTTGAGGTCGTAGCCGGTCTGGAAGGTGACGGTGATGGCCGAGGTGCCGTCGTTGGAGCTGGTGGAGGACATGTAACGCATGCCCTCGACGCCGTTGATGGACTGTTCGAGGATGGTGGTGACGGCAGCCTCGACGTCTTTGGAGTTGGCGCCGATATAGTTGCTGGTGACGACGACCTGCGGCGGCGCAAGCTGCGGATAGAGCGAGATGGGCAGCGTGGGAATCGAGACGGCGCCGGCAAGGACGATGAGCAGCGCGCAGACCGTGGCAAAGATAGGACGGCGAATGAAGAAGTCTACAAACACGATTTACCTCATGTCCGGATGCAGGCCCCGGATTGCAGCGTGAACCAATTTGACGCGGAGCGGGATGAGCGCCGCAGAGACTGCCGCCCTGTGGCTAGCCCAGGGGTTTGACAGGAACACCTTCCTGAAGAAATTGCAGACCCGAAAGAATGACTTTGTCGCCGGGGTTCAGGCCGCTGAGGACCGGATAGGTGTTGCCGACGGTCTCGCCGACGGTGACGGCGACCTGATGCGCGACGTAGCCGTCGCCTTTGGGCTGGGCGATGTAGACGAACGTCTGGCCGCCGACGAGCGTGACGGCAAGCACCGGGACGACGGGCGCGGGGGCGGTGCTCCAGGTGATGCGCGCCTTGACGAGCTGCTGGTTGCGGAGCAACTCGGCGCTGCGCGGAATTTCGGCCTTGGCAAGGATACTCTGGAGGCCGTTGTCCACCTGCGGCGAGAGGAAGCTGATTTTGGATTTGGCGAGCGAGTCGCCGTTGGTGTCGAGGATTTCGACGGCAAGGCCCTTGCGGACCTGGGCGGCGCGCTCGGTGGGGATGTAGATGTAGGCTTCGAGGTCTTTGTTCTCGTCCACCGTGGTGAGGATCGTGGTGTCGGAGACGTAGTCGCCGAGGTGGACGGGGATGTCGCCGACGATGCCCGCGAACGGCGCGCGGATGCGGTAGTAGGCAAGCTGCTGCCGCTGCGTGTTGGTGAGCGCGGCGCTGGAGTCGTAGTCGCCCTTGGCGTTCTGATAGGCCTGAACGGCCTGGTCATACGCCTGTTTGGAGGTGACGCCCGCCTGGTAGAGCTTACGCTGGCGCTCGAGCTCGGTCTCACTATATTGATAGACGGCTTTCTTCTGTGCCTGGGTTCCCTGCTGCGACTGGACGGTGGCCAGTTGCTTGAGCGGGTCGATCTGCATGAGGAGCTGGCCGGCTTTGACGATGTCGCCGGACTTGACGAAGATGTGGGTCAGATTGCCGTCCACCTGAGGCTGGATGGTGGCCGAACGGCGGCTCTTGATGGTGGCGACGTAGGTGTCTGAGGTGGGCACGGGCGCGAGCGTGACGGGCTCGACCTTCACGGGCATCGCCTGAAAGGAGGCCGCAGCCGCGGTGGGAGGCTCGGATTTGCAGCCCGTCGCGAGGACGGCGATGACGCAGGCAGCAAGGGCAAAGGCGCGGCGGGGGGTCAGAATCTGTGGCACTGAACTTCTCCTTCAAAAACTACAGGCTTGGATACCATAGGTCTAAAACAACGGAACGCCGCACAGCCAAACGTTTGAACGTATGGTTCTGCCGGTCCGGCGGTAGACGCAATCCATCAAGACAGCTTCGATTCCATTTTAGATGTGGCCTGTTTCCTAAGAGTCGCAATTTGTAAACGAAAAATGTGTCTTGCCAGCCGGACTGGGTCGGACGCGGGACAGAGGAGTATCCATTCAGGAATCAGAGGGTTCGGCCTGGCCGCGGAGAGCGAAGGAGAAGGGGTTGAAACGTTCGTCTCGGTCGAAGACGTCGGCCCCTTCGGCAGACTTGAGCCAGTGAATGACCAGGTAGGTGAGGGGTGTGGCAAGCACCTCGTAGGCCACCTTGAGCAGATAGGTGGAGGCGATGAGGTTGAGAATTGTCCGAAGCGGCGCCGTACCCGCGAAGGTGAGGACAATGACCAGGACGGTATCGACGGCCTGGCCGACGATGGTCGAGCCGATGGTGCGGGTCCAGAGCTTGCGGCCGTTGGTGAGCAGCTTGAGCCGCGCCATGGTGTAGGAGTTGGCGAACTCGCCGAACCAGTAGGCGACGAGGCTGGCGGCGAGGATGCGCGGGATGAACCCGAAGACGGCGGTGAACGCCTGCTGGTTGCGCCAGCCGGGGGCCGCGGGCAACGCGATGACGGCAGCGGCCATGGCATAGAGCAGCGCAGTACCGAAGAAGCCGAGCCAGATGGCGCGACGAGAGGCGGCGAATCCGTAGACCTCGGTGAAGATGTCTCCAAAGATATAGGTGATGGGGAACAGGAGGATGGCTCCGCTGATGGCGAATGGGCCGATCATGCAGATCTTCTGCGCGACGAGGTTGGAGACGAGCAGGATGACGACGAAGGCCGTGGTGAGTGCGTCGAGATATTTGTAGCGGGGCGCGATGGATGACATGCGGTGAATGAGGCCGACAGCAGAACGGCAGGCAGTCTTCCATCGTATCGCACGCGGCGCGGTGGGCGTGACTTCTTACCGGCGATGAAATGTGCGCTCCGTGGTGTTGTGAGGGCCGGGGACGAAGAGAGGGTGTGGAAAGGGTATGCATCGAGGCTGAAGTTGGAGGAATACGGGGGTCTCTCCACTGCGGCGGCAAAAGCGCCGCCTCCGGTCGAGATGACGTGGTGGGGGCGACACTCTGTTGTATCGGCACCACGGCACGTTATGATGATGAGAACGATGAAAACGGGCCGCTGCCCGGATTCTTCAGCACCGTCCCCGTCGTCTAGCCCGGCCCAGGACACCGCCCTTTCACGGCGATAACACGGGTTCAAATCCCGTCGGGGACGCCAGGTCTTTCGAGTCAACTCTATCCGCCGCTCCGTTCTCTGCCTCGGAGCTTCTTTAATGGTCGTGTATGTGGACGGCCAGCACGGTAGGTTGCGTGCTGCTGTTGCCGACCAGGCTTGTCCCCAGCAGAACTTCACGTGTTCGTGGGCGGATGGTCCACGTCACTCACCTTCCGCGTACAGACGGGCGAGCCGGTAGACTTGACCGCCAACAACATGCCCGGCAACGGGACCTCGTATCCTCTCAGAGTCGGCTGAAGAGGGTGCTGAAAAAGTGTCTCGCCGGGAAGAAAGCGTACCTCAGCGGCTAAAGCCGCGTTGGTTTTGCAGCGTTAGCGGCACGGCTGAAGCCGTGCCCTTAAGCAAAACTGACTTTTTCAGCACCCTCTAAAGCCCCACACTCATCCCCAGAAAGAGCCTGAGGATTTTTCAGCACTTCTACGGCTTCGTTTAATCGAGGAACCTGCAACCTAGGTGACAACCTTCTCCATGGCGGCGAGGGCTCGCTTCATCACCGTCTGCGCGCCGATCTTCATGGCTGCGATGTTGTTGGTGCAGAAGAGCAGGTCCACGCCCTGCGACACGTAAAACTCGAAGTCCTCGGGCGCGGAACCGACGGCGACCAGCTTGCCGTGGCTCTTCGCAATGCGAATGGCCTTGCCTGCGGCTGCGTAGACCTTGCTGTGTCCGGTCTGGCCGGGGACGTCGAGGCTGGCGGAAAGATCGGCGGGGCCGATGAAGATGTCTACCCCGGGAACCGAGCAGATCTCCTCGGCCTTCTCGAGCGCCTCGACGGTTTCGATCTGCGCCATCAGGCAGAGTTCGCCGTTCAGTTGCTGCTGCGCATCCGAGATGTTCACGTCGATGCCGTACTCGAGCGCGCGAGAGACGCTGAAGAAGCCGCGTTCGCCCAGCGGACGGAACTTCGCAAAACGCACGAGTTGCTCCAGGTCTTTGGCGGAGTTGGCCATGGGCAGGTCGATGATGTCGGGCCCGCACTCGGCGGCTTTGAGCACGTTTTCGCGGCGCGCGTCGGGGATGCGCACCATCGTCACCATGCCGAGGCCGGAGGCGATGCGGCACAGGTCGGCCGCCTCGGCAAAGGTGATGAAGCCGTGCTCCATCTCGATCCACGCGGCGCGGTAGCCCATGCGAGCAGCGACCTCGATGAAGATGGGATCGTAGGAATACGCTGCGGCCCCGAGAATCGGGCTGCCTGTTTGCGCCTTGGTTGCTTTCAGTAAGCGGTTCATATTGTCCTTCCAGAACGGCAACGAACTAAAACGTGCCGGTAAATCTTCGTTCAACTTTTTTGTGCAATCGCGTTTGCTTCGGCAAGGGCCGTCTCTCGCCGATGCTGCAGCCAGCCCCACAATGTCAACTCGCGCGAGCCTTCGCCTCGCAGGACGAGGCTCGCGATGTAGCCCACGACGAACAGCACGATGTGCCCGATGACGCCGATCATGTAGCTGTTGAGCGGGTAGTTCCATCGGCCCAGATTCACGATGCTGCCGTGATCGAGCGTGAGCGTTGCCCATGCCGTGACCAGCAGGCTGAGCACGATGCCGGCCCAGGCGCCGCGCGGGTTTGCGCGTGGGCAGAGAAAGGCCAGCAGAAACAGCCCCGCCAGTCCGCCGGCGACGATGCTCGTAATCGTGAAGTAGAGCGAGAGCGCGGTTCCCTTTGAGCCTGCAAGCTCGACTGCGAAGAAGATGGTCAGCACACCGAAGATGGCGACCATCACTTTGCCCACACGCAGCGCCTTCGCGTCGGTCGCGTCGGGACGCAGCCTGCGGAAGAAGTCCTCGACGCCCACGACTGCGATGCAGTTGAGGTCGGAGGCCATGGACGACATGGCCGCGCCAAACAGTGCCGCAAGAAACAGCCCCGTAAATACAGGCGAGACGTGCGTGCTGAGGAAATAGGGGAATATCTCGTCGGCTTTCTTGAGGGTTGCTGGAAGGGCTTCTCCTGAAAGCCTGTAGAACGCCCACAGCAGTGTGCCGATGAGCATAAACAGCGCCCACACGGGCACGCACAGCAACGCGCCAAGGCCGACGCCGCGCAGGGCCTCGCGGTCAGTGCGGGCGATGAGATACCGCTGCACCAGCGTCTGGTCTGCGGTGTACTTCTGCAGATAGAAGAAGAAGCCGTAGAGGCACAACACCAGCACCGTGGGCTTCGAGAGCGAAAGCGACATGCTGCCCAGGCTGAATTTGTGGTTCGCCGCGGCAAGCGCAATGGCGGCGCGCGCTCCGCCGGGCGTCAGCATCCACAGATAGGCGAGCACGATGAAGATACCGATCCAGAGAACGATTCCCTGCACCACATCGGTCCAGACGACCGCCTGCATTCCGCCGATGAGCGTGTAGAGGATGGTCGCCGCGCCGACGACGCAGATGATGGCGTAGACGCTCCACCCGGTCATGCTGCCTACGGTGAGCCCGAGCAGATAGAGGACGACGCCCATCTTCGAGAAGTGTCCGGCGGCAAAGGCGAGCGAGGAGTAGACGCGCGCGCCGGTGCCAAACCGCTTGCCGAAGTACTCATACGCGCTCATGCCGACCGCGTGGCGAAAGAACGGAATGATGATTGCGCCTGCGACAGCGAGCACGCCCAGCACCATGAATCCTGGTACAAGCAGCGACCAGTTGCCCGCATACGACGCGCCCGGATATGCGATGACCGTGACCGCTGTGATGATGGTCGCAAACATCGACATGCCCATTGCCCAGCCCGGCACGGAGCGGCTGGCGACGAAGTAGGTGTCGGTCGAGGTCTGACGGCGCGCGAAGAAGATGCCGATGCCGACCAGCACGGCTACATACGCCGCGACGATGGAGAGTTCGACGGCGAGAGCGTGATTCATCGCCGCACCTCTGCCTGCGTGGCAGCGCGCGCTTCGGCGATGCGGCCTCGGGCCATTCTGAGCGCCATGCGCAGCGCGGACTCCATATTGCGCGCATCGGCTTTGTTCTGCCCCGCGATGTCGAACGCGGTGCCGTGATCGACCGAGGTGCGGATGATTGGAATGCCGAGCGAGATATTGACCGTCTGCTCGAAGTCGATGAGCTTCATGGGGATGTGTCCCTGGTCGTGGTACATGGCGACGACGAGGTCGTACTTGCCGCGCACGCCGTCGAGAAAGGTCGTGTCGGGCGCTGTGGGGCCAACGCAGAGGATGCCTCTGGCTCGTGCCTCTTCAATCGCGGGGCGGATGGTCTCTTCGTCCTCGCGCCCGAAGAGGCCGTGTTCGCCTGCGTGCGGATTGAGCCCGCAGACCGCAATGCGCGGTTGTTCGCGCCCCATCCAGCGCATGGCTTCGTGGCCGAGTTCGATGGTGCGGATGATGCGCTCGCGCGTTAGCTCGGTGGCACGGCGCAGCGAGACGTGCGTGCTGACGTGGACGACGGAGAGCTTTTCATTCGAGAGCAACATGCACGGCTCTTCGGCGCCGCAAAGCTCTGCGATGTATTCGGTATGGCCGCTGAACTGCCTTCCGGACAGTGTGACAGCTTCTTTATTGAGCGGCGCGGTCACCATGGCGTCGGTCTTGCCGCTGAGACACATCTCGGTCGCCACACGCACATATTCGACGGCGGCCGCGCCGCACTCGGATGACAATTTGCCGGGTTGCACCGTGTGTCCGTGCAGCACGCCGGGGTCGACGAGTTCGACGCGATGGAGTATCGCTTCAAGGCCGCATCGCTTTACCTCCGCAGCCAGCAGCGCCCGGTCGCCGACGATGGTCCACTCGGCCTGCGCGTAGAGCGCGGGATCGCGGAGCCCCTTCAGGCATATCTCCGGACCGATGCCCGCAGGGTCTCCCATTGTGATTGCGATTCTCGGCTTTCTCTCGCTCACCGGCACGACCTTTCGCCTGCGACCGAGACTGGCCCGTGCAGGTACTCGACGCAGTGCGCGAAGGCGTTCGCTTCGCCAAAGGCTCCGGACTTCGTGATCACTCTCGCGCCATCGACCGTGCCGCCGCGTGCGACTGAGATGGGAATGCCCGGCATGACTTCGCCTGCGACCTCAAGCGTATGCGCACCGGCTGCATGGAGAAACGCTGCCGCGGTGTCGCCGCCCGTCAGGACAAGTCCACGGAATGCCCTGAACGGCGCGGCAGCGGCAAATGCGGCCATCTGCGTGGGCTTGATTCCGCTGCGCGGAATATGCAGCAACACGTTATGGTGTTTGTGAACAGCCTCGCCTAACGCGGCGACGGAGAGCGGGGCAGAGAGCGCGTCCAACGAGCACTCGTACAGCAGGCCATCTTGCTTCAATCTCTTGACCTGTTCCAGCGTCGCTTCGTGGTCCGAGCCGACGCCGAACAGCACCGGCCCTTCGCCCGCAGGCAGATCGGCAACCTGCGCCACCTGTGTCCCGACGGAGGCTCGTGCAATCGCCGCCGCCAGGCCTGCGGAGCCGACCCACAGCACGCGCTGTTCACACGCCAGACCGAGCGCAACGACTGCGTCGAGGTCCGCGTCCGACTCGGCATCGAAGCAGACATACCGGACACCCTGCGCGGCAGCGTGATGCAGACGAGCGAGCAGAGATTCCGTGTTGACCAGATCATGCGTTGCAACTGTGACGATCGGCAGCGGAGCGAGCGCGTGGGCAAGCTGTATCTGCTCGCCGGAAGGCAGGATGACCGCGCCCTGACGCACTCGGCGGTTCAGGACGGGCAGCGCCGGCGCGACGAAGATAACCTCGCTTGCCATCGCCTCCGCCGCCGCGTGTACTTCAACTGCAACGTTGCCGCGCAGCGCGGAGTCGATCTTCTTCAACGTGAATTGGTATCGGCCTCTTGCCGCGTGCAAGGCATCGCTGACGCGAAGCCGCGCTTCTTCCTCGGCGATCGTGCGCGAATCGGTGTTGACGGCAACGACCGGGGCAGGCTCCAATGGCGGCTGTCGCCAATCGATCGCCACCTTTGACGACACTCCACGCGCCGCGAAATGAACGGCAGCGTCGCAACTTCCGGTAAGGTCGTCCGCGATGATGAAGCATCGAAGACCGTGTGCGGTGTCCTGGGGCATGGAGCAACTCTCCAGAGATAGTCTCGCTGTAAATGAAAATTGTCAATCACAATTTCCTATATTTTCACACATGCCTGCCTGTTCTGGTCATGGGCGCTCCGTAACAACTACTGATACAAAAAGAGATGACAGATGAGACGGCGAGATAAAACTGGCAATCATCGTAATTATTGAAAACTAGACCGGTCGTAGATAGAATGAGCTTCATCCAGCGTTCGCCCCCGACCGTCTGGCCGGAGAATCGCAACCCATGCCGCCCTCGACAACCCGCCGCCGCCGCCCCAAGGCCAAGACCACCGACGAATCGGAAAAGTCTTCCTCCGACCAATACCTATCCCGAGCAGTGGGACGCGCGCTGAACGTGCTGGAGTGTTTTCCGGACGCCTTCTCCGCCTACTCTCTCAAGGAGATCTCGCAGCGCACCGACATGCCGGAGTCGTCGCTGTTTCGTCTGCTGGTCACGCTGGAGTCTCGCGGCTACCTACAGCAAAATGCCGACGGCTCCTACAAGCTTGCGCCGCGCGTACTGCATGGCCAGTTGCGCCAGCGGGCCAATGCCATCCGCGATCTTGTGCATCCGCACCTGGTGGAGCTGGCGCGCCAGTTCAACGAGACAACCAGCCTTTCGTTCCTCTTCGAGGACCACATCGCGGTGCTCGACAGCATTGAGAGCTTCCACGATATTCGCGCGATCAACAAGATTGGACGCATTCTGCCGCCCTATGCCAGCTCGATGGGCAAGGCGATTACGGCGTTTCAGGACCGCGCCGTGATCGACCGGCTGGTTGAGGTCTATGGCCTGTTTCGACGAACCGAGAAGACCATCACCGACCACGGCTCTATCTTCACGGAGTTCGAGCAGGTGCGCCAGACCGGCTATGCCTTCGACCGCGGCGAAGCGACCGAGGGCGGCATCTGCATTGGCGCGCCGATCTTCTCGCACGGCTCGCGCGTGGAAGCTGCGGTCAGCATCTCCGTGCCGCTGATCCGCATGGATGAGACGCGCCAGAGAAAGCTGATCGCCGAACTGCTGGGCGCGACGAAGAAGATGGCGCTCGCGCTGAAGGAAAGCGCGTAGGAAAGTTCTGGCTCAGTCCGCGAAGATGCCCTCGGGGGTTAAAGCCCCAACGATCAATTCAACATTTACGGCATGGGTAAACCCGCGACCTTAAGCAAAGCGAGAGTTTTCCGTCGTCTGAGAGAAACATGGACTACCGCACACTGCAACAAACCGACCTCTCCGTTTCGAGACTCTGCTTTGGCACCATGACGTTTGGCGCGCAGACTGGCCAGCAGGACGCCTGCAACATGGTGGACCGCTGTCTGGACGCGGGTGTCAACTTCTTCGACACGGCGAATATCTACCAGGCAGGCGCGGCTGAAACCATGCTGGGCGAGGCGCTCGGGCAGCGACGCTCCGAAGTCGTCCTCGCGACCAAAGTTCGAGGCAAGATGGGCGATGGCCCGGAGCAGAGCGGTCTTTCCAGACGCGCGATCATGACCGCGATTGAAGAGAGCCTCCGCCGCCTGCGCACGGACTACGTTGACCTCTACTACTTCCACCAGCCGGACTACGACGTGCCCATCGAAGAAAGCATGGAGGCGATGGAGAGGCTGGTCGAGCAGGGCAAGGTCCGGTATCCGGCGGTGTCGAACTACGCAAGCTGGCAGGTGGTGCAGATGCTCTCGCTGGCGGAGAGGAACCGCTACCGCCCGGCCACGGTCGCGCAACAGATGTACAACCTGCTGGCGCGCGGCGTTGAGCAGGAGTTTCTACCGATGGCGAAACAGATGGGTGTCTCCGTGGTAGCGTACAACCCGCTCGCCGGCGGCCTGCTGACCGGCAAGCACTCGCGCGACTCGATTGCGGCGGGCACGCGCTTTGACCAGAACAAGATGTATCAGGACCGCTACTGGCACCCGCAGGACTTCGACGCGCTGGACCGGCTGAAGGTGGTGGCCGCTGACGAGAAGCGATCGATGATTAGCCTGGCGCTGAACTGGATGCTCCACCACACGACCATCGACAGTGTCATCCTCGGCGCTTCGCGGCTGGAGCAGCTCGACCAGACTCTCGCCGCCGCCGAAGAAGGCCCGCTCTCGACGGACGCAGTGACACGCTGCGACGACGTGTGGCGTGAGCTGCGAGGGCCCGCACCGCAGTACAACCGCTGAAGTTTTCTCTCCGCTGCGAGGATTTTTTCGCCGGCCAGCGTGCGGTATAATGACGATGTACCGCACGCCGCCCGGCGCAGCGCGGAGAGGTGGCAGAGCCCGGTTGAATGCACCTGACTCGAAATCAGACATAGTCGCAAGGCTATCGGGGGTTCGAATCCCTCCCTCTCCGCCATTTCACCTTCCAGAGCCGTCCAGCGGCGTCCAATCTTCCCTCCACATCTTGTAATCAGCCTCGAAATACGCTATGTTTCGTGCTGCGGGCGTCCGCCAGCGTCCCCTAGAAGCCTCCTTCCGCTGGGGGTATTTTGGGGGTAACGAAACTTTTCAGGTGGGGGTATTTCATGAAATTGGCTGAAACGAAGATCAAAAATGCGAAGGCGGGCTTGAAGCCACGGCGTTTGGCGGATGGTCGTGGGCTGTATCTCCTAATCACCCCTGTTGGCGGAAAGTTCTGGCGGGCGAAGTACCGCTATCGTGGCAAGGAAAAAACTATCACGTTCGGCCAATATCCCGACATCTCGGTCAAGGCCGCGAGAGAGAGGCACGCGGACGCTCTGAAGCTCATGGCTGAAGGAAAAGACCCGATGGCAGAACGGAAGGCCCAGAAGGCCGTCTTGCGGATAGCAACAGAAACGACCTTCCAGAAGATTGCAGAGGAGTGGCATAAGCATTGGTCTGCCGGGAAAAGCGAGCGCCACGCTGAGTATGTGATGCGCCGGTTGAAGGCCGACGCCTTCCCTGCCATTGGCAGCGCGCCGATAGCGAGCATTGAAGCCCCCGCGCTTGTGAGGCTGGTGAAGGGCATTCAAGAGAGAGGTGTAAACGACATCGCAAAACGTGTCCTGGAGACGCTTGGGCAGATTTTTCGTTACGCCGTCGCCCATGATTACTGCAAGCGGAATCCGGCAGCCGATATCAAGCCCGCCGATGTTCTAAAGTCCACTCCGAAGACCAACTATGCACGAATCGATGCAAAGGAACTCCCCGGCCTGTTGAGAGCGATTGAGGTCTATCAGGGAACGCCGGCAACCCGTCTGGCCATCAAGCTGATCGCTCACACCTTTGTGCGTACCGGCGAACTGATCGGGGCAAGGTGGGAGGAGTTCGATTTCGAGGCGAAGCGCTGGAACATCCCTGCCGAACGGATGAAGATGCGAACGCCGCACATCGTTCCACTGTCGCAACAGGCGCTTGAGACTCTTGAACTGCTTCGCCCGCTGACAGGCGAGAAGGAACTCCTGTTCCCTGGCGAGCGCGACCACAAGAAACCGATGAGCAACAACACCATTCTCAAGGCCCTGGAGCGGATGGGATACAAGGGCCGCATGACCGCCCACGGCTTCCGGGGCATCGCTTCAACCATCTTGCACGAGCAAGGCTTCGATCATCAGCACATCGAATTACAGCTCGCACATGCCCCACGCAATGCCGTCAGCGCGGCGTACAACCACGCGCTTTACCTGGACCAGCGAACAAAGATGATGCAGTGGTGGAGCGATTATCTGGAAACGCAGCAGCGCGGGAAGGTGTTGCCGATGAAAGGGACAGCGGCGTAGTCCTGCACAAATGATCGAATAACTTAGCCATCCTTTCGGAGGTTACGACTCTTGGCGCGGCGCGTTTTATTGCCGCATTGCTTGCTGTGATAAGAATCTCGCGGATCATTCTGAAAAAACACTTTCTCACACCCCCGACAAAGAATGTATCTACATCCCCCAATCGACGGGAAGAAAAATTCATGCCCATAAAGAGCGGTTTTCTCATCTAGGCAATATACGGCGGGACGAATGCAGCCATTCTCCAGCCACAACACCCACATCGCCAATGCGAACGCTTTAGCGGCCTCCCGCGCAAAAAATCGCTTTGCATCCTGGCGGGCACGCAAGCCTACAGCCTCCCCCACAAGATGCATGTAGGAATCAACCGGAGAGAGTCCTACTACACCCGCGATGTTCTTTCCCACCTGTAGGGCCTCTGGCGAAAGGTTAGCCTTCTTCTCACGATACTCCACTTCGCCATAGTGGAGCATGATGCGCCTCAACGCCTCCGGAAACGACCCCGGATGTTCCAGCGCATCCTTCGCAGTGACGAGGCGTGAGAATCGCGCCAATTCTATTTTAGACAGCCTTTTCTTTGCTCCTTTCACATCCTGATCGGTAAAACGGCGTACCCATGCCGTTCCTACTTCCGGTTCAGAGATGACCTCTCCATCTGCACCTGCTTCAGAGGAAGCGGGGACCAACAGCGCAAACGCGTCACGCGATGTAGACGCTATCTTTTTGCCTGAAAATGCCATTTCGGTAGTTTACGCACAGTGTCCACGGCATTCCATAGTCGTGGCGTAAAGAAGGAGGGATAAATCGTGGTCGAGCAAAATGAAAACTACCAGAAGGGCTTGCTCTCCTGCTCTCGCCTGCCTCGCGTACAGGCCCGTGTGGGACTATCTCGCAGCGCTATCTATGAGCTGATCGCTAAGGGACAGTTTCCCCGCCCAATCAAACTCAGCGCGCGCGCGGTGGGCTGGCCTGATGGGGATATCGACAATTGGCTTCGCCAGCGCGTCGCTGCCTCGGCGAGGAGCTAAAGCACCAATAGAAAAACCCCGGTTGCAGCCGGGGTCAACCACAAAGGACTTGTCGATGAAGACAATCGTAACACCACGCGGGTGGTGCCCTGCCTCCCGTTTCAACAAGGCCCTTCTTCCTCTAGCGCTCGGCTTCTACAGGGCTGAAGGCTTGAAGTTGAGAGGTGCTGGCAAGTGGCGTTCTGCCCTCTGCCCATTTCACAACGATCATGAACCTTCGCTTCGAGTGAACATCCACACGGGAGCGTTTCGCTGCTTCGTATGTGACGCTCACGGCGGGGATGTGCTCGCCTTCTACCGCCTCCGTGCGCGAGTGGGCTTTGTCGAAGCTGCAAAACGCCTCGGCGCATGGGAGGAACGCTGATGGAGAGTATACGGCAGGCCGCCGAAAGGCTCACGCGCAATATCGGGACGCTGGAGAATGTCTATGAGTACCGTAACCCCGATGGCACGCTGGCATTCTCCAATCTCCGCATCATGCAGAGCAATGGGAGTAAAGCCTTCCGCATGATGTCTGAAGTCGGTGATGCGTTCGTTCTGAGGAGGCCGGAGAAGCCGGAGCAAGGTTGGCCGCTGTATGGGTTATTGGCGGTCAACGCAAACCCGGATGCGTCCGTTTTTGTAGTGGAGGGAGAAAAGGATGCGAACGCGCTTCTCTCCCTGAACCTTGTGGCGGTTACATCGGGAAGCACTAGCACTGCCAGCCATGCGGATTGGTCGCCCCTGGCAGGCCGTGGGGTGATTCTATGGCCAGATAACGACAGTGCAGGCCGAAAGTACATGGGCGAGGTAACAGACCTGCTTGAGTCCATCGGATGCAGTGTCGAGCATGTGCAGGTGGACGCTCTGGGACTCCCCGAAAAAGGCGATTGCTCCGACTGGCTGACTCTCCATCCTTCGGCGGGGGCCGATGAGGTGTTGAGTTTGGCGCGGGTGAGGAAGGGGATGCCGGAAGCATCCCGTGCTCTGCCCTTAGCCGTGCTTGAGCGGGGTGATGCTATCACCATCGCGCCCGTGAACTGGCTCTGGAACGGATGGCTGGCCGCTGGCAAGCTGCATCTCATCGGTGGCCAGCCGGGCACTGGTAAAACGACCATTGCGCTCGATCTGGCAGCCACCGTTACCACTGGCGGGCGATGGCCAGACGGCACGCGAGCGCAACGCGGGAGTGTAGTTATTTGGTCAGGGGAGGATGATCCTAGTGACACGCTCGCACCACGCCTGCTAGCCGCAGGCGCTGACATGAGCCGCGTGCATATCGTAACCGGGGTGCGGGAGGGAGGAGACATTTATCCTTTCGACCCGGCACACGATACGGAGAGTCTGTGCCGAGCACTGGCGGGCATCGAAGACCTGCGCCTGATCGTGGTAGACCCTCTTGTTAGCGCAGTGGCGGGAGACTCGCACAAAAATGCCGAGGTGCGACGCGGACTGCAACCGCTCGTAGATTTGGCACAGGCAACCCGTTGCGCCCTGCTCGGCATTACACACTTCTCAAAGAATACCGGAGGACGCGAACCTGTCGAGCGTATCACCGGCTCGCTTGCCTTCGGCGCGTTGGCCCGCGTGGTTCTCGTAACTGCCAAGCGCGAAGCGGAAGAAGATACGCCTGCGACCAGTTTCCTTGCACGTGCAAAGTCAAACATTGGTCCGGATGGCGGCGGATACGTCTACGGCATTAAACAAAACGAACTATCGAACTCAGGCATCAGCGCATCAGTCATCCTTTGGGGTGAAGCGCTGGAAGGCACAGCACGTGCATTGCTGGATGACGCAGAGCGACAGGATGATGAAGCGCGCGATGCAGTGACCTTCCTGCGAGAGCTTCTGGCTGGTGGTCCACTCCCTGTAAAAGAGGTCAAGCGTCAAGCCGAAGGTTCCGGCTTCGCATGGCGAACCGTTCAGCGAGCGATGAAGTCGGCAGACGTTGAGTCCCGCAGAGGAGGATTCGGCCAGCCAGCCACATGGAAACTGCGCAGTTGCGCCACATCCACCACAGTCGCGCCATTCGCGCCAAACAATTTATGTGGCGCAACTGGCGCGACTGATGTCACGAATGTTGAGACCGCCCCTATTCACGATGAATAGGAATGCCACCTATGACCGCCTCAAATAATTTTCAGGAGAACAAAACCCGTGCCCATCATCACAACGAAACCTGCCTATGAAACGCCTGCCAACGAAAAGCTCCCGAACGCAACCGACGCCTCGGAACTGTTCGACGCGTTTCTCCAAGTTGAGCGGCGGCGACTCGTGGAACGGCTCCGCAAAGGCCGGGAGCTATCGCGTCGCATTTACGGGCGCTGCGAAGGGCAAAAGCCCTATGGACACTACAGCGCCGAACGTGCCACGCTGGAGTTGATTTACGAGTTGCGACGAAACCGCCTTACCTCCCGTGAGATTGCGGCCAGCTTGAATGGGCGTGGCCTTTACGCCCGCTCTGGTAAACCGTGGCAGGCCGCCATCATTTCGAGAATCATCAGGCGTGCCAAATAGCAGGAGTCTAACGTTGTACGAAGTGAAACAGTTCCCGCAACGACACGGAACAGAACTACGGAAGAGTTGCAACCCTTTCTCAGGAGGTTTCAATAATGCCTGTCACCGTTCAAGGACCGGATCGTAAGACGTACCAGTTCCCAGATGGTACGGATAAAACTGCGGCCATTGCATATTTCAAGAGGAAGGGTATCGGTGTGCGGCGGCCTCAATCCCCTCCTGCCACCTGGAAGGATCGTATTCTCGCGCACACTGAGCCGCTCACGGAAGAGCAGAAGAATGGTGTCAGCTCCGGGGAGGCCACCGTGGGAGACCTTGCCTTGGGTGCTGTAAACGCGCTTGGAAACGTCATCCTTCATCCAGTCGATACCGCCGTGAGCATGGCAAAGCTGGTTGGCGATGCCGCGACAGCGCCAATGGCTCCCCTTGCTCCAGGTGCGGAAAAAACTGCTGTTGGCCGTCGCATGGCAAAATCGGCCAATGAATTGAACGCGCTCGCCTCCGGCACAGCACAACAGCTTCGGGAGCATCCCGCGTACACCATCGGGCAACTCGCCGCGCCGATTGTTGCCGGAGCCGTGGGCGGAGAGGTATTCGACAGCGCCAAAGGCTCGCTGAGGGATATTCGCGCCAAGGTGGATGCTTTGCGTCCTAAGGTTGTAAAAGTCGCGGGCGAACCCGTGCCACTGCTTGCCGGAGAGGTGAACCCGAAAACCCAGTTTGCCGGTATGAACGTAAACGACGCCCAAAGGGGCATGAAATCGGGGGGCATGGGTTCGCAGAAGTTCCGAGAGTTTTCCGCCGCGCAGCAGGCGCGGGTGAAGCAGGTGATTCGTAATGTGGCTCAGAGTACATCGGGGTTCGCTGGTCCTGGAAAGGAAGAAGTTGGCGGAGCCATGAAAGACGCCGCAGAAGCAACGTTTGCCAAGGCGCGCCCGATGTACCGGGCGATGGACGCTTCTCTTGCGACGGTTCCGGACGGATTCGACAGAGTAAACGGGCTTGTAAATCAGGCGATTGGGCGAGCAAAAAAGTATGGGTTCGATCTGTCCGACCGTGTTGGCGGCGACGTATACGTTGATAGCGATGGCAACCCTGTCACGATGCAGGATGTGTCACCCGAACGCTTTCAGCGCATGATCGACGCCGGAGAACTGACGCTCAAGAACATTCAAACCGAACAGCCCATTACTACCTACATGAAAATCCGCTCCGAGTTGCAAAAGATGGCGCGCTCTTCCAGTGATGCCGCTGTCCGCTACAACATCGGGAATGAGGTTCGGGCGATGAACGATGCGATGGAGCAGGCGTTGGCTGGCACGCCTCTCTATCAAAACTTCACAGAGGCAAACCGCCTCTGGGCCAAGGGCTACGCCATTCGAGATGTAGCGGACGCGCTCAACTCTTCGACTTCCGGAACGCCTGCATCTCTCCAGGCTCCAGGGCTTGAAAGAGTACCCACGGAAATTTCTGGCCTCAGGCTTGTTTCGCGGCTGAATGAGTTGGACCGCGAAGGCGTGCTGTCGCGCGCATTCTCTCCGGAGGAGGCAGCCCACCTCCGTCAAGCCGCCGACATTCTGGATAGGGCGTCCTCCAACATCGGAACGGGTGGGGTGCCGGTTCATGGCTATGGAATGCACAGCCTGAAGTTCGACATTCTCAAACGGCTGGCCATGCGTCCGTTCGTGAACGCCATGACCACTACCGACGGCGTACAGGCATTGGAGGATTTGAGCAAGGCAAAGACGCCAGCGGCACAGACGGCGGCGTCCGTGCGACTTGGGCGCGCTGTGGCAAGTGCAGAGGCCGCCGCCAGCTATCCGAAGACGGCAGGTGAAGCGAAACAGCGCGTCGCCTCGCAACGAAAGTTCAAGCACTATGCCACCGGGCCGAACAATCACAAGATTGGCTCCGATGACGGTCACGCCTGGTACGACGTGAAGACGGGAATGCAGGTAAGGTGACAATCGCAGAGCACACCTCATTTGTTCCCGCAGAGAGTAAAAGCATGTTTCCAAAAGCCGCTCAAACTATCGTTCCACCGCGTCCCCGTCTCATTCAAACCAAGACGGGACCAAGGGTACGGCACAGCAATCGCCACGACCCCATTGTCCTTCCGCCGATTGTTCCCGTCACGGCAGAGCAGGTCTGGACGGCGCGCGTAGAGATGTACAAAGAGCGCGCGGCAAAGGTTGTATGTCCCGCTGGTGCCCGGCTGCTTCCGCTTGACGCTCACCCTTTCGGCAGTGCTCCGCTCTTTGCCATCGTTGATGAAGACGACTTTGAACGTGCTTCCGAGCATCGGTGGCGTGTAGCGGGGAAAAAGGGCAAGCTGCACGCCTGGACCATCATCGGCGACGAAATCGGATACCGTGAACTGAAACGCTTCATTATGAAGGCCGCACGCAGAAACGAATACGTTCGCCACCAGGGCGACCCGCTTGATTGCCGCAAGAGCAAGCTCCGCGTGGAGCGCGTCAACGGAAATGCGGGCCTATAGCCCATCCTCCATTCGCGCCTCGCGCACTTCGCCTTATATTCGTCTTCATGTAGGCTATCGCTTACAAACAATGATACTTACTGCAACGGTATGTTAACCTATGTGCATTACGACACTGGAGGTTGGCATGGACGAGTCAGAGCGGCAAGCGGTGAAGGCCAGCATTCGAGCGCAGCTTGAGCATTCCAAAGATGAAAAGCGTAACTCACAGCTACTCGCCGTTTTAGAAGAAGACGACTCACCCAACCTCGCCGCCACAAGATTACTTATTGAGGAGCAGCTTCACGATTTGCAGGCGCGACATCGTGATGCGCGGATGCGGCTTCACGATTTGCAGGTGAAGAGATTGGAACTGCAAATCGAGGACCGCAAGCTGACAGGCCCGTGCAACGTATATCCTCGCCGTCGATTCCGACGCCGGTAAAGCTCGCATGAGAGGCGCAGAGGCTCCCGTCTGGTGAACGTCACTTCCCAGACTTTTCGATGAATTCTTTTAGGTGCTTGGCACACGCCTCAGCAGTGCTCTGAATCTGGTTTGTGTTTCTACCCTTGCCCACGGAGTACGCAAAGACGATCTGCGATGAATGAACATCCACAACGGAGATGCTTGCGCTGGTGCTTCCAAAATTGCTTCCATACCCTGCTCTCGGGAACCCACCAACTCTGGGATAGCTGTTGCTGTTGACGTTGGTCGTGTTGTTGACGACGACTGCCGGTTGACTTGGCCGTTTTTGGCTGATGCTGCTTCTGATGATGTAGTCCGCCTTATCTTCGTCCGCGACGACGACCAAGGGGACATGCTTCTTTGCAATGGCGGCGGCGAGATACGTCTCGTACCCATCCATCGGCTCAATGTAGACAGCCGAGCCGCTTTTCATGTGTGGAGCCTGGGCGGATGCAGCGATAGAGAACGCGAACAGGAGATAACTAAGCCAACGATTCACGGGAAACCCCTTTTGTGACCGATATAACAGTCGCATCCGCCAGTCCGCATTGGAATAGCACCTCGCAGCGTCAGCCTTCAACTATTGGGGTAGTCTTCGCCTCGGCTTGCGCACCTCTATTTTTTTCTAATTTTCCGCCATGTGAGAGACGGCGATGCGTCGATGACATCGCGGGGACCGGGGGTGTCGGACAATTCAAGCCTTCCGGACAGCGCGGCCAGCTTCTCTCATGGCTTCGCTGTAACGCCGCCGTAACGCCGTTGAAACGGGGCGAGACTCCCTCCCTCTACCTCTTCCGTCTGCAACGCCGTGCAGGGCGATTCTGGCCACCTCTACGCCAGGGTAGCCACGTCTCTCGATTGCAGGACTACGTTTGCGCTTCGTTTCAGAGGCAGAACGATGATGGGAGTTGCGGCGGCGAAGACGTTCACGCCTCCAGGGAAGGCGACAAAAATATGGAACAATGGGCAGGTTTGCAGCGCGGCCCGAAATTTATTTTCATGGGTGTATTTCTGGGGGCATCATCGCCGGAACCATCACACGCACCATATATATTTCAAATACTTACAGCAGGAATATGAATCCCTCCCTCGCCACAACCTTCCTTCCATTCCCAAATCAATTCCCTGCCGGGTGTCTTCCCCAGCTAAACCTTCGTCCGAGGATGCCTTTGACGATCAGGTGGTCCGTGGCTGCTGTTGGCCCTACGCCTACGCCGAAGTTGATCTCCCACTTCGGCGAGACATTCAGGTCGGTGACGGCGAAGATCTGCTGCTGCTGGTCGTGCAACGAGTCGGGGCGGCCCAGGCGGCCATAGTCGGCGTAATACTCGATGCCTGCGTTGACGATCTTGGTGAAGTCGTACCCTGCCTTGACGCCGGGAGCGAAGTCGAGGCCGTCGGCCACTCCGTGGCCATGCCATGTGCGTTCGAGCGCGGGGTTGACGGCAAAGTACCAGCGGCCGAGTGTCTTATCGATGATGGGGCGAATCTCCCACGTCCACGTGTCGGGCGAGTAGACGGCGCGCTGATAGCCGATCTCCATCGACAGGCTTGCGCCGACGGGCTAGTGCCATGAGTCCGGCACGCGCACGCGCGGACGAATGTGATCGCGCAGACGAGCTACATCAGGCACGACAAAGCTATGGCCTTTCCGGTTCGAGCACGGAAGGCAGGCGCCTGGTTGATTTGAGGAGAATGCATCTCACCGAATATATACGCGGCAACTATAATCTCGGACGCAGATGAACCGCGCCGTACAGCTCGTTCGCCACTGGTTCGCTCCCGAAGAGGGTCCACGGGATGCTTATGTCGCGCGATGGATCTTTCTGCGTGCGCTCGGGCTGATTTATTTTTCGGCCTTCTACTCGCTGGTGTTCCAAATTCGCGGGCTTATCGGACCGGAAGGAATTCTGCCCGCATCGGAGTACCTGGCTTCGGTGGAGCGCAGCCTGGGGCCGCTGCGCTTCTGGTTCGCGCCTACGCTGCTGTGGTTTTCGAGCAGCTCGCACATGCTGATGGCGCTCTGCTGGGTCGGCATCGCGGCATCGCTGCTCGTAGTCCTGAACATCTGGCCGCGCGCGATGCTCGTGGCCTGTTTCGTCTGCTTTCTTTCTTTCGTCGCGGCAGCGGGAGACTTTTCGGGCTATCAGTCCGACGGCATGTTGCTCGAAGCCGGGTTTATCGCTCTGTTCTTTGCGCCGGGTGGATTTCTTCCCGGCTGGGGGTGCGCCTCGCTCGCGCCACGCGCCAGTCTTTTTCTGTTGCAGTGGGAGTGGTTCCGCATCTACTTCGAGTCGGGTGTGGTGAAGCTCGCCAGTGGAGACCCACAGTGGCGGCACCTGACCGCGATGGACCAGTACTACCAGAACGGCCCGCTGCCCACGTGGATCGGCTGGTACGTACAGCATCTGCCGCATTGGTTTCACGCTTCGACCGTGGTGGCAACGTTCGCGCTTGAGCTTGTCATTGTGTGGATGCTGTTTCTGCCGCGCAAATGGCGCATTGTGTGTTTTCTCATCGCAACGCCGTGGCAGATTGTCGTCATCCTCACGGCAAACTATGCCTTCCTGAACTACATCGTGCTGGCGATGGGCTTTTTGCTGCTCGATGACCGCTTCCTCGTGCGCTTTGTGCCGTCGCGATGGCTCGACGGACTGCATGTTGCTGATGCACCCGCTCCCGAAATGGAGGTTGCTGATGCTGATCCGTCGCACGGGGGCCTGCGTGAACACTTCGCACAGCATCTTCGCGCGCTGCGTCTTGCGGTCATCGCTGTCATGCTGAGCTGGGTCTTCTACGACACCACCGTGCCTCTGCTACAGATGGCGTGGCGCTCGATTCCCTTGCCCGTAAGCCCTATCGCTGCGCTTGACCCGTTTCGAATTGCCAATCAATACGGCCTCTTCGCCGTGATGACGCCGAACCGCTACGAGATTGAGTTTCAGGGTTCGAACGACGGTGTGACGTGGACGGCGTATCCATTTCGTTACAAACCTCAGGACGTGAAGCAGCCGCCGGGTATCTATGCGCCGTACCAACCTCGGTTCGACTGGAACTTATGGTTCGCGTCGCTCGGCACATGGACGCAGTATCCGATTGTGCCGCGCACGGAAGAGGCGCTGCTGAACAATGACCCTGATGTGCTTGAGCTTTTTGCTGGAGATCCATTTCCTGACAAGCCTCCGCAGATGGTGCGCGCTGTGCTGTGGCAATACTGGTTCAGCAGCATGGACGAGAAGCGAGCCGAAGGCATCTGGTGGCATCGCACGCTGCTGGGCACCTACGCGCCGACGCTTGCCAAAGACCCCGAAGGCAGGATCGGCATCGTGATGGAGCCGACGATTCAAACGCCTGAGCCATAATGGTGTTGCTCGGAACACGCATCCAACCTGATAGCCGTATGCGACCAATTCCCATCGACCGCGACATACAACATCCCCGCTCCGGAAAGGCGTGTGTCATCGGTGCTGGACCGAACGGTCTCGCAGCGGCCATCGCTTTGGCCCAGGCAGGTATGGAGGTCGAGGTCTTTGAGGCTGAGACGCAACCGGGCGGGGCTGCGCGCACCATGGAGCTGACTCTTCCCGGCTTCCACCATGACTTCGGCTCGGCCGTGCATCCCATGGCTGCCGGCTCGCCGTTCTTCACTTCCCTTCCTTTGCAAAACTACGGCCTGGAATGGATTCATTCGCCCGCGCCGCTCGCACACCCTCTCGACGACGGAACGGCAGTCCTGCTCGAACGCAGCTTCGACGATGCGCTGACTGAGTTGCGCGAAGACGGGGCCGCGTGGCGCAGGATGATGGAACCATTTGCGTCGCATTGGGCGGGGTTTGCCGATGATATTCTGCGGCCTCTGCCCTCCTGGCCGCGCGGCCCATCGCTTCTCGCAAAGTTCGCTATCGATGCGCTGCCTTCGGCGTCTCACGTTGCCCAACGACGTTTCCGTAGCGAGCGCGCACGTGCGCTTTTCGGCGGGCTCTGCGCGCACTCCGTCATGCGCCTTGACCAATCGCTCAGCGCATCGTTCGGCATCATCCTAGGAGCAGCCGCTCATGCTGTGGGATGGCCCATTCCGCGGGGCGGCGCGCAGGCCATCACCAATGCGCTGACGAGTTATCTCTCAACTCTCGGCGGACGCATTCACACCTCCACGCGCATCGAGCGTCTGGAGCAGCTTCCACCTTGCGATGTGACGATGTGCGACCTCACGCCGCGCCAACTGCTCCGGATAGCGGGCGACGGGCTCACGCAGAGTTATCAGCATCGCCTCACCCGTTACCGCTACGGTCCTGGCGTCTTCAAGGTGGACTACGCGCTCTCGCAGGCGATTCCGTGGAAGGCCGCGGAGTGCCTGCGGGCCGCGACCGTTCATCTGGGCGGCACGATGGAGGAGATTGCCGCTTCGGAGGCAGCCGTGTCCGAGGGGAGGATTCACGAGCGTCCGTTTATCATCCTCGCCCAGCCTACGCTCTTCGACACGTCGCGCGCGCCTGACGGCAGACACATCGCATGGGCCTACTGTCACGTGCCCAATGGCTCGACGGTAAATTGCCTCGATGCCATCGAGGCGCAGATCGAACGCTTCGCTCCCGGCTTCCGCGACTGCGTTCTTGCACGGCGCGTCTTCACTCCCACTGACCTTGAAGCGATGGATGCCAACCTCGTTGGCGGAGATGTCGGCGGCGGAGCAGTGGACCTGCGTCAGCTTCTCTTCCGGCCGACGGGACTGCTGTATCAAACATCGGCGAAGGGACTTTATCTGTGCTCGTCGTCTACTCCGCCGGGCGGGGGCGTGCATGGCATGTGCGGATACAACGCGGCGCAGACTGCGCTGCGTCTGCTGAGGTAGGCTCTACTTCGCGCCTGTTGCGACATGCCGGTACTCGGGCGTAAATCCAAGCTCACGCGCGTAGCCTAGTATGCGCTCGAAGTCGAGGCTGATCGTCGCTCCCGCCTTCTGCGTTACTTCATCTTCAATCGGCAGGTCGAAGTCATCCGCACCATAGTTCAGACCTTCAAGCGCCTTCTGGTTCTGCGTCAACACCGAGGTGCGGATGCGCGGAATGTTGTCGAGATAAATCCTCGCGAGCGCGAGGTGCCGCAGGTACTCCGCCGTCGTGATCTCGATGCCGCCCATCTGGGTGAAGTACGGCTTATAGGTCCAGCAGAGAAAGCTCGCGAGGCCGCCGGTCTCATCCTGAAACTGGCGTGTGCGCTCCAGATGCTCGATCCGCTCGTCGAGCGTCTCATCGAAGCCGATCACCATGGTCGCCGTCGTCTTCAGGCCTGCATCAAGGATGGCACGCTGCGCGGTGAAGTATTCCCGCACGGTGTACTTGAACTTCGAGTGCCGCCGGCGAAAGTCCTCGGTCAGAATCTCCGAGCCGCCTCCTGTGATCCAGCACACGCCTGCTGCTTTCAGCCGCGCTGCCGCCTCCGCGTAGCTCAGCTTCGCGTGGTCGGCCAGATACATGAACTCGGCGATGGTCAGGGCGTAGAACTCCAGCCTCTCGCCGTAGCGAGCACGGATTGCCGCAAACAGATCGCAGTAGTAGTCCAGCGGGAGATGTGGGTTGAAGCCTCCATTGAACGCCGCTAAATCTCCGCCCAGCGTGAGCAGTTCGTCGAGCTTGCTGAAAACCGCCTCCTGGCTCAGTACATAACCGCCCTCCTGCCCGGGCAGCCGATAGAACGCGCAGTAGTCGCACTGGGCCACGCACACGTTCGTATAGTTCACGATGCGCATCACCATATAGGTGCATGATCCGGGCGCATGGAATCGTCCGCGCACGGCAGAGGCCAACGAACGCAGCTCCTCGTCCGAAGCATTGAGCCAAAGCCAGCGCGCCTCGTCCTCTGTGATGCGCGCGGCGTCGGCGACCTTTGCCGCAATCGCGGAATACGAGACCTCGGGCGAACTGGTAATCGAACCCATACCACCAGTTTAGAGCAGTTGGCTGAGCACACGTGTCTGCCTGGCAAAAGCATCGATGTTCCCTCGCTTTTGCGCAAACCTCACCTCTTTGCAAATTAAAGTTCCCATCCAGAAACTATTTCCCTACAGCATCGTCAACGGTGTATAACTTTTTCGCCAGCAAAGGAGCTTTGCCCCATGCCCACTCTCATGCGCTTCGCTGCGTCGGCGCTCGCCATTGCCGCCGCACTGCCGCTTGCCCAGGCCCAGAATCCAGCCGGGAACCAGACGAAAACACCACCCGTCACCTGGGTCGATAAGGACACGGGCCATCGCGTCTGGCGTCTCTCGACCGAGCCCAACTCC
Source organism: Edaphobacter sp. (assembly GCF_035763405.1). Classification (NCBI taxonomy): domain Bacteria; kingdom Pseudomonadati; phylum Acidobacteriota; class Terriglobia; order Terriglobales; family Acidobacteriaceae; genus Edaphobacter; species Edaphobacter sp. Next base: position 12,883 of record NZ_DASUBE010000030.1, on the reverse strand, counting down.
GGCGGCTTCTACTTCAACGTCAACGCCTACACGCCGGACGAGAAGCAGATGATCTACACCGCTCCCGATGGCATCCACGTGCTTGACCTTGCCACGCGCAAGACGAAGCTGCTCGTACCCAACCCGCCGCGCTCAGCCACCGCAACCGATCAGCGCGGGTTCCGGCTGGGCAATGTTCATGCGCTCGTCGTCGGGCACAAGACGAACAGCGTCTTCTTCACCAAGACCGACCCTACTACGCGCGTCACCTCCGTGTATAAGGCCGATACCAATAGCGGGGCCGTCCGCAAGCTGATCGACCTGCCGCCGCGCATGAACATCGTCAGCGTGAATGCAGACGAGACGCTCGCCGCCGGGACGTACATCGAAGGCGATGCCACCGGCAAAGAGTACGGCTCGAACCTTCCCGCGACAGCCGGCAAGCGCACCGACAACCGCGTAGCCAACGCCAATCAAGGCCCGCACTACCAGCCTGAGAGCAAGGGCCTGATGATGGAGCGCCGTCTGGCAGCGCGTCTTCCGCTCGTGCTCTTCACGATCCGGCTTGAGCCCGGACCCAACGGCGAGAAGCCCGGCACGGTGAAGATTCTGCTGCACTCCACCGACTGGGTCAACCATCTGCTCTTCTCGCCCACCGATCCTACTTTGCTGATGTACTGTCACGAAGGCCCGTGGCAGAAGGTCGATCGCATCTGGATGATCCACACCGACGGCACGCACAACACGCTCATCCACAAGCGCACTATGTATATGGAGATCGCCGGTCACGAATTCTGGGGGCTCGACGGCAAGACGATCTGGTACGACTGGCAGTATCCGAAGGGCGAAGATTTTTTCCTCGCCGGCTATAACCTCGAAACCGGCAAGCGTACTGCGTATCACATGCAGCGCAACGAGTGGTCGATTCACTTCAACCTCACCAAAGACCTCGACCTTTTCTGCGGAGACGGCGGCGATCCCGGCCAGGTTGCTCACGCGAAAGACGGCGAGTGGATTGAACTCTTTCACCCGCAGATGATTACCGGCGACTCCGGCGCACTGAATGATCCGTCGTTCTGGCAGCCGGGCGTCTTCCACGCAGAACACCTCGTCAACATGTCGCACCACTACTACCGCGAGGAGCCGAATGTGCGCTTCTCGCCCGATAAAAAGCTCGTCATCTTCACCAGCAATATGTTCGGGCCCAGCTACGTCTTCGGAGCCGAAGTGCAAAAGGCCGTGAATCCGCCTGCTGCCGATGTAGTCTCCACGCCGGACCTTGCTCGCAAATACAACCCCGTCAACCCGCCCGATAGCAAGACGCCCATGCCTCGGCGATAGACGGTTAGCTCATTGCAACACCAGCGACTGCCGAAAGGTAGTCGCTGCACTGCAATCGTTCCGGGAGAACCGATGCGCCGTATCCTCTTCATCGTCGCTGCACTCGCTGTTCTGAACCTGCCGCTTCATGCCGCAACCGGTCCGCGACAGGTTCAGCAGTTTACAGCAGGCTGGCATTTTCTCCAGGCCGACGCTCCCGGCGCCGAGCAGCCAGCCTTCGACGATGCTTCGTGGCAGGCCGTCACGCTGCCGCACGACTGGGCCATCGCAGGCCCGGTCGATCCCAACAACCCAAGCGGACAAGGCGGAGGGTTCTTTCCCGCAGGCGTCGGCTGGTATCGCAAGACCTTCGACTTTAATCCTCGCCCCGGCCAACGCACCTTCATCGTCTTCGACGGCGTCATGGCCAACAGCGATGTCTACTGCAACGGCGCGCTGCTCGGCCACCATCCCTACGGCTACACCAGCTTCTACTACGACCTCACGCCGCACCTGCACGCAGGCGCGAACACGATCGCCGTCCGCGTCGATGATTCGAAGCAGCCCGCCTCGCGCTGGTATCCCGGAGCGGGCATCAACCGCCGGGTCCGCCTCGTCACTGTCTCCGACATCCACATCGAACCGTGGGGAACCTTCGTCACCACACCTACAGTCTCTGCGGCGAGCGCAACCATTCACGTCGCCAGCAGCGTCATCAACCAATCGAAGAATGCAGAGCGCGTCTCGCTCGCCGTCACGCTGATTGCGCCCGACGGCCACGTCGTGACGACGTTCACCTCGCCCACGCAGACACTCGATTCAAACCTGACAACCAGCCTCAATACCGAAACCACTATCTCCCATCCCGATCGATGGGACCTCGGCCATGGCGCGCTCTACACCGTCAAAGCGACGCTCCTGCGCAATGGCAAAGCAATCGACGACGAAGATGACCCCTTCGGCATCCGCGAGTTTCACTTCGATCCTGACCAGGGCTTCTTCCTGAACGGCGTGCATCACAAGATCTACGGCGTGGCGCTGCACACGGATGCTGGTGCGCTTGGCACCGCCGTTCCGCTCGCCGCGTGGCGACGCCGCCTCACTGCTCTGCGCGCACTCGGCGTCAATGCCATCCGCACCGCACACAATCCGCCCGCACCGGAGTTTCTCGATCTTGCCGACCGCATGGGCTTTCTCGTTATGGACGAGATGTTTGACTGCTGGACCGTCGGCAAGAATCCGTACGACTACCACCTTTACTTCCGCGACTGGTATCTGCGCGACACGGCCGCGACGGTCGAGCGCGACCGCAACCACCCCAGCATCATCCTCTGGTCGGCAGGGAACGAGATTCACGACACCCCGCACCCGGACATTGCCATCCCCATCCTCAAATCGCTCGTGGCCACGTTCCACAAGTACGATCCCACACGCCCGGTCACACAGGCTCTCTTCCGCCCCAATGTCTCGCATGACTACGACGACGGCCTTGCCGACCTGCTCGACGTCATCGGCCAGAACTACCGCGAGCAGGAGATTCTCAAAGCCCACGCAGACAAACCCTCCCGCAAGATCATCGGCACCGAGAACACGCACGACCGCAACCAGTGGGTCGCCATGCGCGACCACCCCGAGTACTCCGGTCAGTTTCTCTGGAGCGGGATCGACTACCTCGGAGAAGCCCACCGCTGGCCGTCGATCGGCGCAGGCAGTGGCCTGTTGCTGACCACCGCACTGCCGCGCCCGCGCGCCTTCGAGCGTCAGTCCTGGTGGAGCACGGTGCCGATGGTGCGCATCGCCCGCCGCGTCGAGGCTGCGCGCCGCGCGCCCACCGATCCCGGTTACGCCTCGCCCACCTCGAACAATCAACAGGTCACAGCAAAGACGCCGCTCGATCCCACCACGCGCTTCGGCCAGCCGCTCTTGCTCGACTGGACCCCCAAAGGCCAGTCGCCGCATACCGAGCACGTCGAGGTCTATACCAACGCCGATGAGGTCGAACTCTTCCTCAACGGAAGATCGCTCGGCACACAAAGACTCCACGCAGACGCCAGCCCCATCACCTACGACGTTCCCTACGCTCCGGGCTCGCTCAAAGCCATCGCCCGCACCAACGGCAAAATTGTCGCCGAAGATGAACTGCGCACGGCAGGTGCACCAGCGCATCTTGTGCTCTCAACCGGCCTCAGTGCGGCTCGCCTCACCAACGTGCCCGCTCACGAAGCCGCTCCAACACTCAAGCCAGACTGGAACGACGTAGCCTATCTCACCGCAACACTCACCGACGCAAACGGGACTGTCATCCCCGACAGCGAGACGCGCGTTCACTTCGCCATCACGGGCCCGGGCAAAATCATCGCCGTCGGCAACGGCAACCTGTTCGATCATGATCCCTTCCATGCCGACAACCGCAAACTCTATGAAGGCAATGCCGTGGCCATCGTTCGCGCAACGGCAACCGCAGGCAAGATTGCCATCACTGCAACCGTAGAAGGTCTGCCACCCGCCACTACTACGCTGGAAACAGCACCCTCACAGCCGCAAGCAGTTCAGCGCAGCTTTTGAACCGCAATCAGCGATTAGCCCCGACTCGGCACTTTGCCCAGAATCTCGCGCGCAATCACCATGCGCTGAATCTCGCTGGTGCCTTCACCAATCGGGCACAGCCGCACGTCGCGGTAAAACTTCTCCGCCGGATAGTCTTTGATGAACCCGTACCCGCCATGAATCTGCACGCCCGCATCGCAGATCCGGCACGCGGCCTCGCTGGCATAGAGCTTCGCCATCGCCGACTCGCGCGTCACGCGCATCCCGGCATCCTTCATCTTCGCCGCGCGCATGGTCAACAGCCATGCCGCGTCCAGCTCCGTCGCCATGTCGGCGAATTTAAACTGGATCGCCTGAAACTCGCTGATTGCTTTCCCGAACTGCTTCCTCTGCTGCGCGTATTCAACCGCAGCATCGAGCGCGCCACGCGCCATCCCCAGGCTCAGCGCGGCAATCGAGATCCTGCCGCCGTCGAGCACCCGCATCGCGTCCTTGAAGCCTTCGCCCTCTTTGCCTACCAGGTTCTCAGCCGGAACTTCGCAGTCTTCAAAGATCAGCTCCGACGTATCGCTCGCACGCAGCCCCAGCTTGTTCTCCTTCTTGCCCGGACGAAAACCCTTCGTTCCCTTCTCCACCAGAAACGCCGAGACGCCGCCATGCGTTCCCTTCGCCTTGTCCGTCAGAGCCAGCACCAGCGCGCAGTTCGCATACGTGCCATTGGTGATGAACGTCTTCGACCCGTTCAGTACCCACCTGTCGCCCTTGCGCACAGCCGTCGTGCGCATCCCGCCCGCGTCCGAACCCGACCCGGGCTCCGTCAATCCCCACGCGCCAAGCCACGCACCGCTGGCCAGCTTCGTCACCCACCGCTTGCGCTGCTCACCATCGCCCGCCAGCATGATGTGGTTCGTACATAGCGAATTGTGTGAGGCGACAATAATTCCGATGCTGCCATCCACTCGCGAGAGTTCCTCGACGGCCAGCACGTACTCCACATAGCCCATACCCGCGCCACCCAGCGACTCGGGAAAGATCACGCCCATCAACCCCATCGTGCCGAGCTTCTTCACGACCTCATGCGGGAACTCACTCTTCTCGTCCCACTCGGCGACATGCGGCTTCACCTCGCGCTCGGCAAACGCCCGCACCTCCCGCCGCAACTGCTCCTGCTCCGCGGTCAATCCAAACATGCGTCCTCCATAACGAACGCTAATATAGCCATTACATATATGAATAGTCCATCTGCATGAACGGAGGCAATCCCCCAATCGGGCTAAATTGAGTCCAGCGCCTGCCCCAGGTCGGCGACGATGTCTTCGACATCCTCGATGCCCACCGAGATGCGCATCAGGCCGTCCGTAATGCCCAGCTTCGCACGGCCTTCCGCGCCGACAGCTGCGTGGGTCATGGTAGCCGGATGGCACACCAGCGTCTCGACGCCGCCCAGCGACTCGGCCAGGAACGCCAGCCGCAGCGACTTCGCAAAGCGGTTCGCGTTTTCGAGCGACCCAAGCTCAATCGAGATCATCGACCCAAATCCGCGCTGCTGTCGCACCGCAAGCTCATGCTGCGGATGCGACGTGAGCCCTGGGTAGAACACCGCATGCACCTTGGGATGGCTCTCCAGAAACCGTGCCACCACGCGCCCATTTGCGTCGTGCTGCTTCATCCTGACGGCCAGCGTCTTCACGCCGCGCAGCAGTAGATAACTCTCAAAGGGCGACAAAATGCCGCCCGTACACTTCTGCACAAACCGAAACCGCTCTGCCTGCTCCGGCTTCGTGCAAATGAGAACGCCACCCAAGCCGTCACTATGCCCGTTCAGAAATTTCGTCGTCGAGTGCATCACAATGTCCGCACCCAGCGCGATAGGCTGCTGCAGATAGGGCGACAGAAACGTGTTATCGACGCTCAGCTCCACGCCCCGCGCGCGGCATATCTCCGCCACAGCCGCGATGTCCGTAATCGCCATCATCGGGTTCGTCGGCGTTTCGATGTGGACCAGCTTCGTCTCGGGACGAATCGCTGCCGCAACACGCTCCGCAACACTCGAATTGACGTAGGTGAATGTCAGGCCGAAGTTTGCCAGCACTTTATCGAAGACGCGCGCCGTGCCGCCGTACACGTTGTCCGAACACACCACGTGGTCGCCCGACTTCATCATCGTGCATAGCGCGGTGATGGCAGCCATGCCGCTGCCGAAGGCATGAGCGCTCGTGCCGCCCTCAAGCGAGCACAGACTTTCTTCCAGCGCGTCGCGCGTCGGATTTGTCAACCGCGCATACTCATGCCCTTTGTGTTTGCCAATCTCCTGCTGCTGATACGTCGAGGTCAGAAAAATCGGCACGTTCACCGCGCCGGTCAGCCCCTCCGGCTCCTGCCCATCATGAATCGCCCGCGTCGCAAATCCTCGCTTCATCTCCGCCATCGCTGCCTCTAGTCAAACAATCCTTTCGACAGATACCGCTCTGCCGAATCCGGGATCACAGTCACGACACGCTTCCCCGCACCAAGCTCCCGGGCCACGTCCACAGCCGCGCAGACCATCGCGCCCGCACTGGAACCAGCAAACACGCCCGCCTCCGTCGCCAGCCGCTTCACCATCGCAAAGGCCGGGTCGTCCATCACCTTCATCACACGGTCGCACACGCTACGGTCGAAGGTAGCCGGAATAAATGACACTCCGATGCCTTCTACGCGATGCTTGCCCGGCTCGCCGCCTTCGAGCACACTGCCCTCGGGTTCGACCGCGACGGTCAAAATCTCCGTGCGCTTCTTCTTCAGAAACCGCGCAACTCCGGTGAATGTGCCCGCCGAACCTACGCCTGAGATCCACGCATCGACGCGACCCTGCATCTGTTCCCAGATTTCGGCAGCGGTCGTTTGTTCGTGATAGTCAGGGTTCGCCGGATTCTCAAACTGCAACGCCGCAAATGCGCCGGGAGTTTCTCGCTCGTATTCGAGCGCGCGCCGGATGGCCCCGGCCATGCCTTCGGCCTCTGGTGTACGCACCACGGTTGCGCCCAACCCGCGCATCAGCTTGCACTTCTCTTCAGCAAACTGCTCGGGCACATAGAGCACGACCTTGTAGCCGCGATTGACGCCAATCAGCGCCAGCCCCACGCCGGTATTACCTGCCGTTGCCTCGACAATCGTCGAGCCGGGCCGGAGCACGCCACGCCGCTCCGCATCGAGCACAATCCCCATCGCCGCGCGGTCTTTGATGCTGCCGCCCGGGTTCAGATATTCGAGCTTGGCCCAGATCTCCGCGCCGCCCTCGGGTTCGAGCCGCGCCAGCCGCAGCATGGGCGTCTGCCCCACCAAATCTGTAACCGCTTCAGCCACTCGCATCATCAGGACCCGGACCCCGCTCCGCCGCCCGCAGCCTTAGTCACTCGCGGATAGTAGCCCGTGCGCGTCCTAACCGACAGCTTGCCATAGCCTTTCTCGCGCGCGTCCACGTGCACCTCGCGGTAGCCGCCCAGCGCAGGCGACTTCGTCGAGTGGTACGAGATGGTGTACTGCGTGCGGATGTCCTGGGCCACCTGCGCCGCAATCGCGTCCACCTCATTCACCGACTTCGGAAAGTACGCCACGCCGCCCGTCTGCTCTGAGAGCGCCTCCAGCACGCTGCGCGCATGGCGAGCCTCGCGCTTGTCGATGTCCTGCCCGAAGAGCAGGCCGACGCAGTAGATCACCGGGCCATCGAGGTCCTGAATCCTGCGAATGGTCTGCTCCAGCGTCGCGCTCGAAGCGTTGTCCTCGCCGTCGGTGACGACCAGTAGCACCTGCTTGGGATGCTTCGCGTTCTTCGCAAGATAGTCCGCCGAAGCCACCAGCGCATCGTAAAGCGCCGTGCCTCCGCTCGACTTCACGTAGGACAAGCCCTCCTGCAATTTGGCGATATTGTTGGTGAAGTCCTGATCAATGTACGGCTGCCAGGAAAAGTCCACCAGAAACTCTTCGTCCTCGGGGTTCGAGAGCTTCACGAAGTCCAGTGAAGCCTTGTCCACGGCGGGGCGCTTGTCGTACATCGAGCCCGAGCTGTCGATCAGCAGGCCAATCGACACCGGCAAATCTTCGTGCCGAAACGAAAGAATTGTCTGCGGCACACCGTCTTCGTACACATGAAATGCATCTTTAGTCAGCGTCTGAATCGAGCGCCCGCTGCCGTCGAGCACGGTCGCGTTCAGCCGCACCTCGTAGGCGTCTTCGTGCAGCGTATAGCGCCCATGCTGCCGCTCGATCTCGCCAAGGTCCGTTGCGGACGCCGCGCCTGCCGCACTCGCCGCTGGCGCATCCTTGTCAGGTGAAGCCACCGGATCGCGGTCCACGGTTAATGAGGGCTGCGTAGAAGGCTGTTGCGCGACAGGTGCGGGCGTCTGCTGCGCCCATCCGGACTCGGCTCCGGCCACCGTTCCGGCCAGCAGCAACACCAGGCCTGCCGCGAACGCGCGCGGCCAAACTCGTCTACTCCGTTGGTGCATAGTACCCCTGGCGATTGTGTACCGTCAGGGGAGGAAGCCCCGGCGGCGGCACCAGCCGTATCTTCAATTTACGCCAGTTCCCATCCTTCCTCATGTCCGATGGCGTATATCCGATGACGTACTCGTTGCGCAGCTCTGCGCTGATGCGTGCCGCAATGTCGCCCAGGTCGTTGAGGTCCAGCACACGAAACATCCGCCCGCCCGTCATGTCGCAGATGTCCGAGAGCAGTACCGGCCCCATCTGCTCCTCGGTCGTGGGCGCGTACTGGTCGAAGATGCCAATCGAGTAAATCTGCACATCGCTCTCGCGGACCTCGCGGCGCAGTTCGCCTTCGGTGTAGCGGCTGCGGTTGTCGCCGCCGTCCGAGATAATCAGCAGCGCCTTGCGGTCGTACTTCGCCTGTCTGAGCTTGTCCACGCCCAGATACACCGCGTCAATCAGCGCGGTGCGGTTCTCCGGTTTCAGCATCACCATGCGCGCGTCGATGTCGTCTACGTCCGAGGTATAGTCCACGATCACCGCCGGGCGGTCGTTGAAGCCGACGACAAAAAACTCGTCCTTCGGGTTCGACGTGCGCAGAAATGCATCGAGCGCCTTGCGCGCCCGCTGAAACTTCGACGACATGCTCCCGCTCAGGTCGAAGACGATCCCAATCGACACCGGCGCATCCTCGGTCGAAAAATTTTTAATCACCTGCCCTACGTTGTTGTCGAAGACCTGAAAGTTGTCCTTATCGAGCCCCGTCACCAGCCGGTTCATCGGGTCGGTCACGGTCGCCGGCACCAGCACCAGGTTCACGTCCACTCGGATGCGCGCGTCCCGCCGCGAGGTCGCATAGCGCGCGGCGTTCTCCGCGCCTTCAATGACCGGCTTCGCCTGCTCCGGCGTCTTTGGCGGAGGCGGAGGCGCGGGCGTATGCACCTCGTCGAGCGGATTCTCCTGCGCCCGGCAGACCGCACCACCCATCCACAGCCCCGCACCCACCAGGGCTGCCACCAGCCATCGCGTCAGCCAACGCTCTCCACGCTTCCCGATCCGCATAAAGGGGCCTTCAAACCTTCCCTGCAAAGCAACCGGCCAGCCGCAGCCACCGCAAGATAACCATACCCGGCACAGACGTCATCTGGCCGTTCCACACGCGCCGGATGCCCCAACATCATAGACGGCGTGGGCAAGTTTTTTGTCATCCAAATGTCTCCCCGCTCTATCTTGCTCGTTAAGATGCGGATACCTCGCCCCGCGGAAACCCCGGTACAATCAATGCATACCCACATTTCTGGAGAGAAAACGAAAGCAATGGCCCGCATCTACCCCTTCCGCGCCCTCCGCTACGACCCCGCCCGCGTCAACATGGAGGATGTCGTCACCCAGCCCTACGACAAAATTACTCCGGCCATGCAGCAGCATTATTACGAGGCCAGCCCCTATAACCTCATCCGCGTCATTCTCGGCAAACACGAGCCCAACGACACCGAGCAGTCCAACTGCTACACCCGCGCCGCCGAAAATCTGAACGCCTGGCGCAAAGACGGCATTCTTAAAGAAGAGTCCGAACCGGCCCTCTACGGCTACTCCCAGACCTACACCGTGCCCCACTCGACCGAGGTCCGCGAGCGCCGCGGCTTCATCGCGCTTGGCCACCTCTACGACTATGCCGATAAGGTCGTCTACCGTCACGAGCAGACTTTCCCCAAGCACAAGTCCGACCGCATGAGCCTCTTCAAGGCCACCCGTGCCTACTGCGAGCAGATCTACATGCTCTACTCGGACCCGGGCTTCACCGCCGAAAAGCTCATCTTCGGTTCAGACGGCAAAAGCGCGGACTCAGGCTCTCCCCCCGACCTCGCCATCACCGACGAGTACAACGTCGTTCACCGCGTCTGGAAGCTGACCGACCCGCGTCTGATTAACCTCATCGTCACCGCCATGGCCGACAAGAAGCTCATCATCGCCGACGGCCACCACCGCTACGAGACCTCCGTGGCCTACGCCAAAGAGCGCAGCGCCCAGCTCAAGCTCCCGCTCCACCAGCCCTACGAACCCCTCAAGGAAGACGGCGAGATCAGCCCCAGCCACCTGCCCGTCCCAGCCTTCCCCGAAGCAGCCATGATGATGACTTTCGTCAACATGGAAGCCCCCGGCATCACCATCCTGCCCACGCATCGCGTCGTCCACGGTCTGGAAAACTTCAACGTGGAGGACTTCACCAGGCGCGCCGGCGAGTTCTTCGACATCAAGAAACTCGACCAGCCCGACGTCTCGATCCTCAGCACCATCCCCGGCACAGCCTTCATCGCCGTAACGCGCGACAGCAACTACCTCTTCACCGCGAAGCCGGAAGCAGTCGCCAAGGCCCTCGCTGGAATCCCCGCGCGTCAGGCGCAGCTCGATGTCGTCCAGCTCCACTCACTCGTGCTCGACCGCATCCTCGGCCTCAGCCAGGAGACCATCACCAAACTCGGCAACGTCCGCTACCTCCGCGAGGTCTCCGAGTCGCTCGGCGAGGTCCATAGCGGCCAGGCCGACGTGGCCTTCCTCATCAAACCCATCACGCTCGACCAGCTTAAAGATGTCTCCTACGCCAACGAAGTCATGCCGCAGAAGTCCACCGACTTCTACCCCAAACTCCTTAGCGGCCTGGCCATCTACGCGTTGGACTAATGCAACAGCAGGAACTGGCTGAACAAACTTGACCTTGCAGGGAAATGGGCGCGGCTTCGGCTGCGCCCTTTTCCTACTTCATCTTCAAAAGCCTTTGAAATTGCTAAAATAGAAGTCTGTGACCCCTCCCGCAACAACTGAAATTCCCGGCGTTTCCAGCATCCCAGCCGAAGCCTCCGCACGCCCGAAGGTCGGCTTCGTCTCGCTCGGCTGCCCCAAAAACCTCGTGGACTCCGAGGTGATGATGGGCCTCGTCCACCACGCCGGGGCCGAGCTTACGCCAAGCGCCGACGACGCCGAGATTATCGTCGTCAACACGTGCAGCTTCATCGACTCGGCCAAGCAGGAGTCGGTCAACACCATCATCGAGATGGTCCAGCACAAGCAGCAGCACGGCGGCAAGGCGCAGCGGCTCATTGTCGCCGGCTGCCTGGTCGAACGCTACCGCGACGAGATCCGCAAAAACATCCCCGAAGTCGATGCAGTCGTCGGCACAGGCGAACTGGAATCCATCCTCGCCGCCGCTGGCCTCGCGCCCTCTGGCCACGCCAGCAACTCTCCCTTTCAAATCCTCACGCAGGCGCAGATCAGCCGCGCACCGTCAGCAGTCGCAAAGCATTCGACCCCGGTCACAGAACGGGATAACACAACCCCCAGCCGCCCCGAAGGCGACGCCCGCGAGCGCGCAGGCCGCTTCTCCCGCGCCGCGTGGGACGGAGCCACCGCGACCCTTCCCGAGTACCTCTACTCCGACACCACGCCGCGCATCCTCTCCACGCCGCGCGCCTCGGCCTACATCAAGATCGCCGAAGGCTGCGACCATCCCTGCGGCTTCTGCATCATCCCGCAGTTGCGCGGCAAGTTCCGTTCGCGGCGTATGTCGTCGATCGTCGCGGAAGCGGAAAATCTCATCGCGCAGGGTGTCCGCGAGATCACCCTCATCGGTCAGGACACCACCTGCTACGGCGAAGACCTCGGCCTCACCGACGGTCTGAGCCAGCTCCTCGAAGCCCTCGCCGCGTTGCCCGGCCTGCGCTGGCTGCGCTTCCTCTACGCCTACCCCAACAAAGTCACCACGCGCCTGCTCGAAACCATCGCCCGCCACGACAACATCGCCAAATACCTTGACGTGCCGCTTCAGCACGCCAGCCCCTCGGTCCTTAAGCGCATGAAGCGCGGAGGTACGCCCGAACACTTCCTCAAGCTCATCGAAAAGGCCCGCGCCATCGTCCCCGGCATCGTCCTGCGCACCACCTTCATCGTCGGCTTCCCCGGCGAGACCGAAGCCGACTACAAGCAGCTCGAAGACTTCATCCGCACCGCCGAGATCGACTGGCTCGGCGTCTTCACCTACTCCGATGAAGAGGGCGCGGCCGCCTTCAACCTGCCCGCCGACATCAAAGTCCCCAGGCGCACCATCCAGTCGCGCCGCAACAAGCTGATGAAGCTCCAGCAAAAGATCAGCGCCCGCGCCAAAGCCCAGTGGGTGGGCCGCACGGTAGACCTGCTCGTCGAAGGCGAATCCGAAGAGACCGACCTGCTCTGGGAGGGTCGCACGATGCTCCACGCCCCCGAGATCGACGGCAAAGTCTTCATCAACGACTTCGGCCCCCACGAAACCCTGATCCCAGGCACCTTCTACCGAGCCGAAATCACCGAGTCACACGACTACGACGTCGTCGCCCGCATCCTCGAGTAGAAAGCCCTGGCGTTGCTCACGCCTACGCAAGCGCGTTTATGAGGACTGATCCGTCAGAGCTTTGATACGAGATTGTAGACAACATCGCGCAAGAGCGGCCATGATCCCATGAATGGGAGTGAGACGATGAAGAAGCCGACCGAGAATCGGATAAACCGGAATATCAGTGAGTCTGACGGACAGTCCGTC
>NZ_DASUBE010000029.1:0-7509 GCF_035763405.1 Edaphobacter sp. | reverse complement strand
AAACGGCAGCGCCCCCGGCCAGTATCTCGACACCGTCGTCCCCAGCCCCAATGGCGAGACTCATCGCAAGATCATCATCCTGCTCCCCGGCCCACCTAACGAACTCAAGCCCATGTTCGACGAGCAGGTGCGTCCGCGCCTCGGCGCCACACTCCCCATCCGCCATCTCGCAAAGCGGATGCTCCGCATGGCGCTCATTCCCGAGTCGCACGTCGATGCCCGCACCGCACCCATCTACAAGCAGTACGCCGACGTCGAAACCACCATCCTCGCCCACTCCGGCGAGATCCAGCTCCACTTCCTCGCCGCCAAACCCACGCTCTCCGAGGCGCAGGCCCGCGTCGATGAGCTGACCGGCAAGGTCGAAGCGGAGATGGAAGACGCCGTCTTCTCCTCGCACGGCGAGTCGCTCGAAGAGGTCGTACTGCTGCACCTCGGGATGCGCCACCTTACGCTCGCCACCGCCGAAAGCTGCACCGGCGGCCTGCTCGCCCAGCGCCTCACCGCCGTCCCCGGCAGTTCGCGCTACTTCCTCGGAGGTGCGGTCGTCTATTCCGACGCGCTCAAGACCGCCTTCGCCGACGTGCCCCGCGAACTCATCGCCACGCACGGCCCGGTCTCGCCGGAGGTCGCCCGCTCGCTCGCCGAAGGCATCCGCGCGCGCACCGGCGCTTCACTCGGTGTCTCCATCACCGGCATCGCCGGCCCCACGCCGGGCACCGGCCCTGACGCAGCCAAGCCCATCGGCCTCGTCTACATCGGCCTCAGCGACGGACAAGAGACACAAGTCAAAGAGTTCCGCCTCCCCGGAGACCGCGATCGCATCCGCCTCTGGGCCAGCCAGCAGGCACTCGAACTCATCCGCCGCCACCTGCTCTGAGATTTGCATTGCCATTCTGAGCCCAGCAAAGAACCCCCGTATCTCGCCTTTGCTGCGGCTTGTTCTTCCGTTCAACTAAAATCAAGCAGCCGTGAACACCAGTCTCTTTGAACTTTTCAAAATCGGCATTGGCCCCTCCAGCTCGCACACCGTGGGACCCATGCGCGCCGCGCACCGCTTCGTCCGCGGGCTTGAATCGAAGCACCTCCTCGACCGCACCGCATCGGTCAACGTGGACCTCTACGGCTCGCTCGCCCTGACCGGCATCGGTCACGGCACCGACCGGGCCATCTTGCTCGGCCTGCTCGGCGAAGCGCCGGACACCATCGACCCGGCCGCCATCGATCGGAAGCTCACCGACATCCGTGCCACGGGCGAACTCAAGCTCGGCGGCCACCGAACCATTCCCTTCACCGAGCGCGAAAGCCTCCACCTTCGCCGCGACCAGATGTACCCCGACGCAAACGTCGTCTCGCACCCCAACGGAATGCGCTTCACCGCCTTCGATGCCAGCAACGTCTCCATCGTCGACGAGGTCTACTACTCCATCGGCGGAGGCTTCATCGTCACCGAAGCCGAACGCACCGCAGAGACTTCAACCAGCAGGCGCACCGTTCCTCACCCATTCCGCAGCGCCGCCGAACTGCTCGCAACAGCAGAACAGCATAACCTCACCATCGCCAACCTCGTGCTCGCCAACGAGACCGCGCTGCTGAACGGCGATGAAGGCAAAGTCCGTGCAGGAATCCTCAAGCTCTGGCAAACCATGCAGACCTGCACCCGGCGCGGCATCGAGACGGAAGGCATCCTGCCCGGCGGCCTCAACGTGCGCCGCCGCGCCCCGCGCCTCGCACGCCGTCTCGAAACCGAAGGATCAAAAGACCCACTCGCGCCCATGGACTGGGTCACGGTCTGGGCCATGGCCGTCAACGAAGAGAACGCCGCCGGAGGCCGCGTCGTCACCGCGCCCACCAACGGTGCCGCCGGAGTCATCCCCGCTATCGGCCACTACTATATGCGTTTTATCGAAGGGGCTGAATCAAAAAAACAGGAAGGCATCCTCCGCTACTTCCTCACCGCCGCCGCCATCGGCATTCTCTACAAGGAGAACGCCAGCATCTCCGGAGCCGAGGTCGGCTGCCAGGGCGAGGTGGGCGTAGCGTGCAGCATGGCCGCAGGCGGGCTCGTTGCCGCGCTCGGTGGCACCAACGCGCAGGTCGAGCACGCCGCCGAGATCGCCATGGAGCACAACCTCGGCATGACCTGCGACCCCATCGGCGGCCTCGTGCAGATCCCTTGCATCGAGCGCAACGGCATGGGCGCGGTCAAGGCCATCAACGCCGCGCGCATGTCCATGCACGAGACCACCGGGCACAAGCTCTCGCTCGACCAGATCATCGCCACTATGTACCAGACCGGGCTCGACATGCAATCCCGCTACAAGGAAACCTCGCTCGCCGGCCTCGCCCTCAATATCATCGAGTGCTGAACCTCCCCGCATTAATCCAGTAGCGCGTATCCAGCGTCACCGCACCGTTCACGGCATACTGCGCGAAGTACTCACGGAACCCCTCCACAAACGGCGTGTGCAGCACGTCCCCTGCGAGCGGCGCCGAAGACAGCGACATCGCCATCCCGTAAAGCTCGTCCCATGTCAGCATCATCGTCCCGCGAATCTCTTCGTGGTGAAAGTCCCGCGTCAACCTATCTTCGACCTTGCGATAGATCTCGTAAACGGCGCCCACATCCACCTTCTTCGCCACGCGCTCGCCAAGGACCTTCTCAAACGCCAGATTCTCTTCTCGTCCCTCCATGGAGCGGCCAAACGCGACAATCGCAACCCAGCCATCCGGCTTCAGAATCCGCCTGAACTCTGCCATCGCGCGCTCGACGTCGAACCAGTGCAAGGCCCTACCTGCAACCACCATGTCCACCGAGCCATCCGCAAGCCCGGTCGCCTCCGCTGTGGCGTCCACCATCGTCAGCCGCGGATCGCCGCGTGAAGCTCTGCGCACCTCTCGCGCATTCCGGCATTCGGCTCAATGGCAAGCACACGATTGCCGTTCGCCAGAAAAACATCGCTCAACATCCCCGTGCCCGCTCCAATATCGGCCACCGCCCACTCCGGCCTCAGTCCGCACCACTCGCGGAAACGCGGCAGCAAAACCTCCGGATCATACCGCTCCCGATAGCGCGCATACTCGCCAACGCGCCCATCAAAACGCCTCACACTCTCGTCCATCACCCCTCTGCACCTCAACAGCATTCTATTTTCTTCCGGCAAAAGAAAGCCGGTGCGCATTGCACCGGCTCAAATCATCAATTCGCAATTCCACTATTTTTGTGTCACACGCAACGCGATGCGCCTGTTCTGCGCGCGTCCCGCTTCGGTGGAGTTACTTGCCACCGGATGTTCCGGTCCATAACCTTCGGACTCCAGCCGCGACTGGTCGATGCCCGCCGCAACCAGCGCATCCATCACGTTCTTCGCGCGCTCGTCAGAGAGCTTCTTATTGGCGGCAGCGTTACCCACATTGTCGGTATACCCGCCGATCTTCGCATGAACGTTCGGATATGCCTTCAGGATCGCCGCAACATTGTTCAACTGCTCCTGCGACGACGACTGCAACGTGGCCTTGCCCGTATCGAACGTGAGCCGGTCAAAGTTGAACCAGGTCGTCTTATCCACCGGCAATGTCGGGTCGGCGATGAACGCCGCCAGCTTGTTTTCAATGCCGTCCTCCGGCACATTCAACGTGACGCCATCCGGCAGCTTCAGTCCAACCCAGCCCGCGGGTAAAGCAGCAGGCGCGGCGGCAGGCGCAGGCGTCTCCGCCACTGGAGCAGGCTTCGAGCGATTGTAGTACCACAGCGCCGCGATGATGATCGCCGCCAGGATGATGAGCGGCCACAGCCAGCGCCGCGCTCCTCCGGCAGCAGCCACAGGCACGGCGGCAGCGGCGCCAGCAGGTCCGCCCGCACCGCTCAGCAACGGCCCCAGCCCCGCCGGCAGCAATCCGCTCAGCTTCGACGCCTCACCCTTCAGCGTATTGCCCAGGTCGCTCGCGTTCAGGCCATTGTCCCGCACATACTTGCCCAGAAAGCCGAGCACCAGCGGCGCAACCATGCCCATCATCGCGCCCGCCTTGTCGCCCAAACCGGAGACACGGCCAATCGCATCCGTCACCGCCGACTGGCCCGATCCAAGCACAGTTGCGGCGAACTTGCTCCCCAGATCGCCGAGCGCCCCCGCCCCGCCCGATCCGATATTCGATATAGCATCCGAAAGCGCGTCCGCGCTGTTCGCAGGGCTTGTGATCATGCTGAATATCTGACTCAGAAACCCCGGCTGGTCCGCTTTGGAAGCGATGCCGGAAAGCAGCGCCGCCGAACTGCTCTGCAGGCCGCTCTGTACAGCGTCTGTCGAAACACCAAGTCGCGAAGCAATAGGCCCTACAACCTGAGGGCCTAAGGTACTCATCAAACTATCTACGATAGAGCCAGCCATACTTTCTCCTTCTGGACCAGGATTTTTCCCGTCGGAGTTCCTCGACAAAACAAGACCGGACCTGCAAAGGGATCCCGGCCCGGATAAAGGCCGGACTATCCGCGTTGGATGATGGAGTTGCATCCGCCAGTTGTCCACCCGGATGCAATTTCAGCGGCAAATCACTGGCGAGCAGCCGCTCAACCCCGCTCCACTGCCAGCGCCACCGAGTTGCCCCCGCCCAGACACAGCGCCGCCACACCCTTCTTTGCGTCGCGCCGCATCATCTCGTAGACCAGCGTCACCAGCACGCGCGCGCCGCTGGCCCCAATCGGATGCCCAATCGCCACCGCCCCGCCGTTCACATTCACCCGCGCCGCATCCAGCCCCAGCTCCTTCATCACGCCCAGCGCCTGCACACTGAATGCCTCGTTCAGTTCATACAGGTCCACCTCATCGCGGTCCCACCCAGCCTTCTTCAAAACCTTCTGCACGCCCGTCACTGGAGCCAGCATCACCCACTTCGGCGCAACCCCACTCGTAGCCTGCGCCCGAATCTTCACCAGGGGCTTCAACCCAAGCGATGCCGCCTTCGCAGCCGACATCACCACCACCGCCGCCGCCGCATCGTTCACTCCCGGAGCATTGCCCGCCGTCACCGTTCCATCTTTCTTGAACGCAGGCTTCAGCGCGGTCAGCGCCTCTATCGAAGCGTCATCGCGCACACTCTCATCTCGCTTCACCACCGTCACCGAGCCCTTCTTTCCCGCAACCTCCACCGGCACCACCTCCGCGTCGAACCGCCCTTCCCTCCACGCGGCGCTTGCGCGACGATGTGACTCCAGCGCATACGCATCCTGTTGCTCGCGCGTAATCGAGTGCTTCTCCGCAACGTTCTCGCCCGTCATGCCCATGTGATAGTTCTCGCACGCGCACCACAGTCCGTCTCGAACCATCGAGTCCACCACAGCCGAGTCGCCCATCCGCATCCCGCGCCTCGCCTGCGGCAAAAGATACGGCGCATTCGTCATCGACTCCATTCCGCCCGCCACTACAACTTCCGCATCACCCGTTTCGATGGCCTGCGCGGCCAGCGCCACGGCCTTCAGCCCGCTACCGCACACCATGTTGATCGTCATCGCCGACACCGTATCCGCAAGCCCGCCGCGCAACGCCGCCTGCCGCGCCGGATTCTGTCCCAACCCCGCAGGCAGCACGCATCCCATCAGGCACTCATCCACCAAAGCCGCGTCAATCCCCGCTCTGCGCACGGCCTCCCGCACTGCAACCGCACCCAGCTCTACCGCCGTCATCTCCGCAAACGCGCCCTGAAACTTCCCCACCGGAGTCCGCACAGCGGAGACAATCACCACATCGTTCATCGTTCAACCTCACACACAGCATGAAAAAATCGAAGCACGGAACGCGCCAGTATACGACCCGCATCGCCTCCGTGACACTCACACATCGGCGTCATGCTCCGTTCCCTCCCCAATCGGGGTACACCTTCACTAAAAAATATTTCTTCAAAACATCAGATTTTTCTTGACAGTTAATTTTCGTAAATCTATACCTTCGTTAGCTGCAATGTTGTGTGGTTGCAGAGTCTATGTCTAATCATTAGGGAGAATAGGCACATGGCAGTTAAGAAAGCAGCAAAGAAGGCAGCCAAGAAACCGGCGAAGAAGGCCGCGAAGAAGAAGTAAATCCAACCCAAGGCAAAACGGAACGGGGGACGCACCAAGCGTCCCCCGTTCCGTTTTCTCCGCGATTCACGCGGCTCGCGCGCCTACTTCGGTGTAGACAGGTAGCCTGAAACGCTCTTCTTCTGGATGTCGTTCACCACGATCTCGTAAAGCACCGGCGTCTTGCCCGTGTAGAACTGCACGGGCTCATCCAGCCCCTTGTCCTTCTTTTCGATGTTCCGGTCGTCCGCGCTCACCATCATCGTGTACCGCGAGTGCTTCATGTCCGCCTTCTTCAACTGGATCTTGATCGTCGAGATCAGCGTCGGCTTGGCGCCCTTCTGCAGGGTGAACTCGTAGTAGTTCCGGTCGCCCTTGTGCTTCAACATCTCCAGCTCGGACTTGTTCGTCGCAATCAGGCCGCTCATCACGCCCGCGTCGCCCACCACGCGGTTCAACTGCGTCTTCGTCGCCTCCAGATCACTCTTCGTGTTGGCCACGTCCGTCTTCACGCCGCCCACATCCGTCTTCACCGAAGCGACATCGTTCGACACCGCGCCCACCTGTTTCGAGGTGGCCGCCTGCTGCGCCTCCAGCTTCGAGGTCGCCGCCCGCTGCGCCGCCAGAATGCTCTCCGCCCGCGCCTCCATCTGTTTCTGCGTCATGCCTACGCTCTGGCCCAGCGTCTCGCTCGTCGCCCGCAGCCTCGCGTTGGTCTCATCCAACTGCTGTGCCAGATCGACGTTTTTCTGGTTGGCCGCCTTCAACTGCTGCTCAGCCGACGACAGATGGTTCGACAGCCCATAGCACCACACCAGTGCGCCCAGCGCAGCCAGCAGCGCCACCACCACCACGCCCATAAAGATTCCCGACATCGACCGCTCTGCAACGTATCCTTCTTCGCTCATCGCACTCTCCTCGGTCCTGCTTTCGGTCTGCCATCCCACCGGCCCGGCGTCCACAAACCCGTTCCCCAAACTATACCTTGCCCCCGGCCCACTAAACTGGTCTTATGCAACATTCTGACATCCTGATCGCCGGTGCCGGCATCATGGGGCTCTCGCTCGCCCTCGAACTCCATCACCGCGGCGCGCGCGTCACCGTGCTCGAACAAGCGCTGCCGCTTGGCGAAGCCTCAACCGCCGCCGCCGGAATGCTCGCCGCCGCCGATCCCGACAACCCACCACTGCTGCGCCCGCTCTCCGACCTCAGCATCTCGCTCTACCCCGCATTCCTCGAACGCCTGCGCAACCTCTCCGGCATCGAAGTCCCGCTGCATACCAGCGAGACCCTGCAAGCACTTCCTCCACACGTCCCAAACCCCGCAAATGTGCTCAGCCCCGACGACCTCCGCAGCCGGCTTCCGCAACTCACCCCCGGCAACCACCGTTTTATCCATCTCAACGAGCACAGCCTCGACCCCCGCCAACTCGCCAGTGCCCTGCTCGCCTCCATCC
>NZ_DASUBE010000028.1:0-12788 GCF_035763405.1 Edaphobacter sp. | reverse complement strand
GACCGGCACGCCGGCCGCGGCAATCGCTGCTGCTGCATGGTCCTGCGTCGAGAAGATATTGCAACTTGCCCAGCGCACGTCCGCGCCCAGGGCAACCATGGTCTCAATCAGCACTGCGGTCTGGATCGTCATGTGCAGCGAACCGGTGACGCGCACGCCCTTGAGCGGCTTGCCCGCAGCGTACTTGTTGCGGATTGCCATCAGGCCCGGCATCTCCTGCTCGGCGATGTCAATCTCCTTGCGGCCAAACTCCGCGAGCGAAAGGTCACGGACCTTGTACTCGGCTGTCTCTGCTGTCTTGTCAACCGTTGCTGTAGCCATCACTACCTCGTTTAAAACATCAATTCTATGTGGATTTCGTACAGCTTTAGGATACCAGCCCAGCCGGTTTCACGTGGCTCTATCCGTCAGCTCGTTATGTTTGCTGTTACCGTCTTGTGTCGCCGCGCGGCAAGCGCCAGCAAGGCCGCCAAAACAGCTAATCCGCTCATCGCCAACAGCCCGCCGGTGAAGCTGTGCGTCGCATCCTTCACTCGCCCAATGGTATACGGCCCGGTGAAGCCGCCCACACCGCCGACAATTTGCAGGACGGCCACCGCGCCCGCTGCCGCCGTGCCGCCCAGCATACTCGTGGTCAGCGCCCAGAACGGCCCCATCATGCTCCACAACCCGACGGCCGCAAGCGTCAACGCGCACAAAGCGACCATCATGTTGTGCGCCACGGCTACCCACGCAAACCCGATTGCCGAGAGCAACAGACATCCGGCGATGTGCCATCGCTGTTCCTTGTGCTTGTCCGAACTCCACCCGACTACCAGCGTCATAATTGCTGCGGCAAGGTAGGGAAACGTCGCGTAGCGGTCTATCACGCTCGAGTCTGCCACTCCGTGCGAGAAGCTTGCGAGAATGAGCGGCATCCACAGGTTGACGATATATACGCCCACCTGGCTTACGAAGTAGGCGCCCGCGAGCACCCACAGCGCAGGCAGTTTGAACGCATCGCCCAGCCGGTGGCGAGTTGCTGCGCCGAATCGTTCGCGGTCGCGCAGCAGTTCTTCATCGAGCCACGACTTTTCTTTCGCACTCAGCCACGGAGCGTCGTCCGGACAGTCTCGCAACAGGAATAGCACCGAGATGCCCAGCGCAATGGTCGGAATGCCCTCGGTCAAAAACAGCCACTGCCACCCGGCAAGGCCATGCCATCCGTTCAGGCGCAGCACGGCGCTCGAAAGCGAACTGCCGACTACGCCCGCCAACGAAGTCGCAATCATAAACCGCGAGACGGCCCGCGCTCGCTCATGCGTAGGGAACCAGTAAGTCAGGTAGACGATCATGCCGGGGAAGAACCCGGCCTCGCTGACACCCAGTAGAAACCGCAGCACGTAGAACGACTCCGCCGAATGCATGAACATCATCAGGGTCGAAATGATGCCCCACGAGACCATGATCCGCGCCATCCACACGCGGGCGCCAACACGGGTAAGAATCAGGTTGCTGGGCAGGTCGAAGAGCGCCGAACCGAGAAAATAGATCCCTGCTCCAAACCCGTAGACTGTGTTGCTGAAGTGCAGGTCGCGCTGGATATCCATGGCCGCGAATCCCACGTTCACGCGGTCAAGGTAGTTCACGATATACAGCAGAAACATGTAAGGAATCAGCCGCCATGTGATCTTCCTGTACAGTGCCCGCGCATTCACCGCCTCAAGGCTCATCGTTCCACTTTACATGCGCATTGTGCTCACTGCGG
The DNA here is from genome assembly GCF_035763405.1 of Edaphobacter sp. Taxonomy (NCBI): domain Bacteria; kingdom Pseudomonadati; phylum Acidobacteriota; class Terriglobia; order Terriglobales; family Acidobacteriaceae; genus Edaphobacter; species Edaphobacter sp. Next base: position 11,041 of record NZ_DASUBE010000028.1, on the reverse strand, counting down.
CCGTTCTGCTGCCAGGAGCTTCTTCTTCCTCTCGACGCCCCAGTGATAGCCGGCGATCGAGCCGTCGCCATGAATCGCGCGATGACACGGCACCACCACCGCCACCGGGTTCGACCCGATAGCCGAGCCTACCGCGCGTGCGGCCTTAGGCATTCCCAGTTCGCGTGCGATTTCGCCGTAGCTTCGTGTCTCGCCGCGAGGAATCGCCTGCAACGCGCGCCACACCCTCTGCTGAAATGCCGTGGCCCGCACATCCAGCGGAAACTTTGCGGCACGCGGGTGCTCGCTCATCTGGCTCGCAATATATTCCACTGCCTCGGCCAGCCAGCCGTCGGTATTCTTTGCGCGAACAATCTCTGCCTTTTTGAATCGCCCGCGCAGCTCGGCCAGCAGTGCAGCATCGCTGTTGCCGAAGGCAATCGAGCACACACCCGCATCGGTTGCCGCTACCAGCATGCGCCCCAGCGGACTGGCCGCCGTCGCATAGCGTATCTCCACTCCCGCGCCGCCTTCGCGCATCTTCTTTGGCTTCATGCCCAGCACCTCGCTGCTCGATTCATACAATCTGCTGCTTGAGCCAAACCCGGCGTCGTAGATTGCGTCCGTGATCCGCGACTCGGGCTCCAGCATTTTATTCTTGAACGTCGCCCGTCGCTGCTCCCGTGCAAACTCGCCCGGACTCACCCCCAGCACGCGCTTGAACCCACGCAGCAGCGGAAGCCTCCCTATGCCGACTGCGCGGGCAACGTCTTCGAGCGGCGTCTTCTCACCTGCGCGGTCGCGCAGGTACTGCACTGCTGCCTGCACCGCGTCTTCCTGCGGATCGGGCTTCGCTTCCGCTTGCTCGGGTCCACATCGCTTGCAGGCCCGGTATCCGGCGGCTTCTGCCAGCGCCGGGGAAGGGAAAAAGGCGACCTGCTTTCGCGCGGGTCGTCTGCTAGCGCAGCTTGGACGGCAGTATATGCCGGTCGATTTCACCGCATAGACAAACTGCCCGTCCGCGCGCCGGTCGCGCCCGAGCACCTGCTGCCACTGCTTCCCGGAAAAGTAGCTGGGAACTGGAGTCATCTTCGCGTTTGCTTGAACTGCATGGGCCATCGTCATTCCAGTATCCTCCCACCAACCGGCTCGCCGCCACACTCCGCTTTGTTCACCCAAAGTTCCTCCGGGTCGTTGCTGTTTTCGCCACTGTCTTTTCATTTTTGACGCAGCCGGCACTCGCGCCTTCGCGTACACTTGTCGCCATGAAGACCCTCCCCGTGCTTCTCGTTCTTGTTCTTGCCACCGCTGCCCTTGCTCAAAAGATGAGCCCCACCGCCGCGCCTGAAGGCGAGCATCTGCTCATGAGCCTTTCGGCCAAAGGCGTGCAGATCTACACCTGTAAACAGGTCGATGTAAATGTCCAGTGGGTCTTCGAGGCCCCCGAAGCTACACTCTCCAATGCGAAAGGCGAGACGGTTGGCACGCATGTCGCCGGACCCATCTGGAAGTATCGCGACGGCAGCCAGGTCACGGCGGAAGTCGTCGCCACCAGCGCCGCGCCTGTGCCTGACTCGATCCCGTGGTTGCTGCTGCACGCAACCAACTCGAAGGGAGCGGGCCTGCTGTCTCGCGTGGATGCCATCCGCCGAACTAATACTCATGGCGGCGTTGCTCCGGCCACTGGCTGCGACGCCGAGCACCTCAACTCCACTGCTCGCGTTCCCTACACTGCGACATACACCTTCTACTCCACAAAGCCGTGAGCAGACACCAGCCTGAAAATAAAAGAGGCAGGCACACGGCCCGCCTCTTCCATTCAATCTGAAATTGAAGTTACGAGACTGTCTGCTTCAGCCCTGCCTGTTCTTTCAGGGCGGCGGCCTTGTCGGTATCTTCCCACCGGAAGCCCTCGCCCTTGCGGCCAAAGTGGCCATAGGCAGCGGTTGCTTTGAAGATGGGCTTGCGCAGGTCGAGGCTCTCGATGATGCCCTTCGGCGTCAGTGAGAAGTTCTTGCGCACCAGCGCCTCCAGCTTGGTCTCGTCGATCTTGCCCGTGCCGAAGGTATCCACCAGCACGCTCACCGGCTCGGCAACGCCGATTGCATAGGCAAGCTGCACCTCGCAACGGTCGGCCAACCCAGCGGCGACGATGTTCTTGGCCACGTAGCGCGCCATGTAAGCGCCCGAGCGGTCCACCTTCGTCGCGTCCTTGCCGCTGAAGGCCCCGCCGCCATGACGGCCCATGCCGCCGTATGAGTCAACGATGATCTTGCGGCCGGTCAACCCGGTGTCGCCCATCGGCCCGCCGACGACGAAGCGTCCTGTCGGATTGATGTGGTACTTCGTGTCCTGGTCCAGCAGGCTGGCCGGAATCACGGCCTGGATGACGTTCTTCAGAATGTCGGCGCGCAACTCGTCGTTGCCCACGGTCTCGGCGTGCTGGGTCGAGATGACAACCGCGTCCACGCGCACGGGCTTGAAGTTGGCGTCGTACTCCACCGTCACCTGGCTCTTGCCGTCGGGCCTCAGATACGCCATCAGGCCGCTCTTGCGCACCTCGCTCAGCTTGAACGCCAGTTTGTGGGCCAGCGAGATCGCCGTCGGCATCAGCTCAGGCGTCTCATTCGAGGCGTAGCCGAACATCATGCCCTGGTCGCCCGCGCCGCCCGTGTCCACGCCCATGGCGATGTCGCCCGACTGCTTGTTGATTGTCGAGATCACCGAGCAGGTGTTCGAGTCGAAACCGTAGGAGGCGTTGTCGTAGCCAATGGCCGCCACCGTGCCGCGCACCAAGCCCTGAATGTCCACATAGGCCTTGGTAGTGATTTCGCCCGCAACAACGACCAGGCCGGTGCAGGTCAACGTCTCGCAGGCCACGCGGCTGTAGGGGTCCTGCGCCAGGCAGGCATCGAGGATGGCGTCTGAAATCTGGTCGGCAATCTTATCGGGATGCCCTTCGGTAACAGATTCACTGGTAAACAAAAAACGGTCGCGTGTCGCCAAAGCGAACTCCTTGGAGGTGAGTGTCTGCCCGCACACGAAGTCCGAACAGCGTCCAACCTTTCTATTCTACCGTTGCTCAGCCGTCCGGGCAAAGCCACGCAGCCACCGGTACATAGTAGTTGTTCAACGGCAAGATTCCGCATTGAACGGCAAAAGAAAACGGCGCCTGCCGAAGCCGACGCCGCTAAGGTAATGCAATCAATTTAGAACCTGAACTTCAATCCCAACTGCAGTACGCGAGGTGCGCGGTATGCAGTTACCTGTCCGAAGAGGCTCGATGTGGAAGAGACGCTGATCGAATCGAAGTTGGTGTGATTGAAGGTGTTGGTCGTCTCAGCGCGGAACTGGAACGAGGAATTCTCCCATACCTTGAAGTTCTTGAACATCGCGAGGTCCCAGCGCTGGTAGCCCGGTCCGTTGATGGTGCCGCGCTGCGCATTGCCCGGACGGACTACACCCGAAGGAACGGCGGCGAAGGCATCGGTGTTGAACCAGTGCAGGCGTGTGTGCGGCCCAGCGTTCGGGTCGCCCACCTGGTCCGGACGAGGTCCGGCGGCGCTCGGCCCAAGGATGCCCAGCCCGCCCGGATCAATGCCATCACTGCGTGTTGCCGTAAACGGCAGGCCCGAGTTCATCGAGACGATGCCAGAGACCTCCCATCCGCCGACAACGCGGCCCACCAGCCCGGGCTGGTGCTTAAGGAAAGGCAGCTCGTAGACGAAGTCCGCGGTCAGGATCTGCCGGCGATCCAGCGCGGCGCGACCGTAGTCTCCCTTGATGTTGTAGAGGTTCTGCGTTGCGCTCGATCGGTCCGACTGGTTGTCCGTCAGGGCCTTCGACCACGTGTAGTTCACGTTGACCATGTTGTCGCCGGTAAAGCGCTTTTGCAGCGCAATCTGCAGCGAGTGGTAGTTGGATGTGAACCAGGGCTCAATCGAATTGAGCGACGTGTAGCCCTTGTAGGGGCGGATCTGGTTCAGCGTCGGCGAATTGCCCGTTGTGATCCGTTTCACGGTGTCGCCGGGAACAGTGCTTCCCAGTCCGGCTGCCAGATAGGCGCCAACGGGAACTTCGTTCAGGTCAACGATACCGAGCAGGTGCTTGCCCAGTTCGCCAAAATAGCCCGTATCAAGAACTAAGCCGGGAGCAAGCTGTTGCTGTAGGTCCAGGCTGAACTGCTCCGTATACGGCGTCTTGAAGTTCGGGCTTGTGCCGCGCAGCGTGGGTGGGCTGGTGTTCAGCTTCGCGGTTCCTTGTGCCGGGTCATCAAAGCTGGTGTTGGGAATGTTCGGCGACTGCACGTACGGCGGGTTGGCAAAGATGTTCTGTTCGTAGATGCCATAGAGCGCCGTGTCGTAAGCAATGCCGTAGCCGCCGCGCAGCGCAGCCTTGCCATTGCCGAACACGTCGTAGGCAAAGCCGACTCGCGGAGCAAAGTTCAGCGTGTCGTTCTTGCCGACCTTCTGGCCATAAGGAGAGGTCTTCCCATTGATGCTGATGCCGTTCAGCGGATCGTAGTTCGGGTTCGGCGTAACGCCTCCCTTGCACGGCGCGCCGGCAATGCACAGGTTGCCAGCGGTGTCGATCGTCGCCGCGTTGGCAGACTTGAACAGAGACGGGTCGAACGTCGTCAGCAGATGGTTCTTGTCCACCGGCTGAGGGAAGTAGGAGTAACGGACGCCAATGTTCAGGGTGAGCCGGGGCGTTGCCTTCCAGTCGTCCTGCCCATACGCCTCGATGGAGGTGTTCTGGATGTCGGGCGTCATGTCCAGCGAAGCCTGGTTGAAGTTGGAGACGAACCCGGTGAGGAAGTTCGCAAACGACTGCTGGTAGTTGTAGGCGCACGGCGGGTTCGTTCCCGGAAATGCACCTTTGCACAGTTGCGCCGAAGACAATCCAGCGTTGGTGAAACCGAATGTACCCTGGTTGCCGCCTCCTGCATTTTCCGTCTTCTGGTAATGGTCCCATGTGATACCAAGACGCAACGAGTGCTGGCCCAGCGTTTTCGTCACATTGACGAAAATGTTCTTGTTGCGGTCATAGTCGCGGTACGGGCCAAAGCCGCCAATCCCTTGACCGCCGCTGAATGTGAGCGCGGGGATGCGTCCCAGCGTTACCGGGAACGGCAAAGTCGCCTTGATGTCGGGCGAGTGAGAAGACAAGACCTGACCGGTTGGGTCGCTGATGATGGCGCCGGATGAATAGGCATAACCGCCATCAATCAGAAGCCGCGGGTTAATCACGTACGTTGCATGGCCAAGATAGGTGCGCCCCGGCGAGTTGGTAGAAGTCGTCTGCACTCCCGGATAACCCGTGCCGCTGAACAGTCCGCCCGGTTCAACCGTTGGCAGCTTGTCATTGATGAAGCGGAAGAACGCCGTCAACTTCTGACCGAACGTCTGGTCAATCCTGACGATCTCCTGCGTCTGGTCATAGACGTTGCGCTGAGGGGTAACGAGCGTGTGGCCATCGCTGCCGGAAGGCTCAGGAATCGCCGCATAAACGTCCTTCAGATACGCCTTAGCCAAAGGCGAGAACGTGGATGGGTCAAGTGTGCTCGTCAGGGCCTTGTTGCAAGTACCATCTGCCGGATTGACCGAAGGACACACCAAATTGCTGCCAAAGTTGCCTGCGCGCTCGGCCTGCGTGGGAACGCCGAAGTTTGAAAACGACGAGTACGTCAGGACGCGGCGGAACTCCTGCGAGAAGAAGAAGAAGGTCTTGTCACGTCCGTCATACACGCGGGGAATCCACACCGGGCCGCCGATCGTGTAACCAAAGTCGTTATAACGCAGCTTGCTGCGCGGTATAAAGACCGTGCGGTCCTTGTTCAGAAAAGTGTTGGCGTTGAGCACATCGTTACGGAAGAACTCGTACGCTGTGCCATGAAAGGCATTGGTGCCGGACCGCGTGATGACGTTGATCTGACCGCTGGCGCTCCGGCCATACTCGGCCGAATACGTTCCGCGCTGCGTCTTGAACTCGGCGATGGCATCGACGCTGGGATAAGCGAGCAGAGTCAGGTTCGAGCCGCGGTCCACGTTGTCCGCACCGTCCAGTGTCCAGTTGTTGGCGCTGTTGCGGTTGCCGTTGACCGAGAAGCTGACCACGTTGGTCTCACCGGTCGGGTTCGAGAGACCGATGTAAAGCTGGTCGCCTCCGCCATACGATACACCTGGCTGCAAGGCCACAAGCTGCTCGTAGTTGCGATTCGGAAGCGAAAGCTCACGGATCTGTGTGCCGTTGATCGTGGTGGAGGAGTCGGCGTTCTGGAAGTTCAACTGCACTGCGTCCGCCTGAACCGTGACTTCCTGCGACGCGCTGCCGACAGCCAACTGCCGGTTTACCGTCAGAGCGTCGTTGACGTGCAACACCAGCCCGGTGACGGCGTCCGTCTTGAACCCATTCGCCGCAATCTTGACCGTGTATGTTCCGAGCGGCAAAGAAGGCGCAGTCCAGAACCCGGCTCCGTCGGTCGTCAGGGTTCGCAGGTCTTGCCCGCGATCCGTATTCGTCAGAGTCACGGTCGCGCCTGCCACGGCCGCGCCGGTCGAATCCGACACTGTTCCGCTGATGCTTCCCGTGGTTGCCTGCGCCAGAGCAACGGTGCAACTGGCAACCGCAAACACTGCCAGCACCACAACCCAGGCAGCACTGCGTGCAAAGCGTCTAAGAATGTTCATTTCAACTGCCTCCTGAAATCCTTGCGATGTTTCCTTGTGAACCGTCGTCACTGCTGCGTCTCGCGGATGGAAAACCCATTGCATGAGATGGGACAGCCGTCATCGTTCCGGCCATGCCCTCGGCATCTCGGTTTCATCTGAACATGACTCACTGCCAGAGCCATTTTTCCTTCTGTAGCGAAGGAACAAGCAAAATTCGGATTGCTTGGTTCAAATGGTACAGTTGTTCCGAAAATTGATGTAACGTTAATCCGGCAAAACGCACGTGTCAAGAAGATTTTCGGACGCTGGCCGCGAAACGGCGCTCCGGCCTGGAACGTTGGGGCCTTTGAGGAGGCAAAGAATGTGATTGACATCATCGAATACCCGAACGAAGGTGATCTTATGCAGGTCGGACGCGAGCACCGCCACTTTGCCTACCAGCCGCAGCTCGCCCGCACGGTCGATCAGCTCAGCGCACGGCATCAGGGGATTGTCCGGCCTGTTTTTGAAAGCCCGCGCGACTTCGTGCTGCTCAATGTCCGCGACATGGCGCGCCGTCTCGACACGGCCCCCACCACGGTCGTGCGGATCGTCCGCGCTCTCGGGTTTAGCAGCTACAAGGACTTTCAGCATTACCTGCACGACCTCTCCGTCACCAGCGCAACCATTCTGGACAGCATGCAGGCCGCCGGCCACACTGCCCAGCCGCCGCAGTTCCTCAAAGACCTCAGAAAGCAGATACAGGAGAACCTCAGCTTCGTCCAGCACAACATCGACCTGCACCAGGTGCTCAAGATCGCAACCCGCATCCACGAAGCGAAGCGGACGCTCCTGCTGGGCGGCGACATGGCCTCGTCGCTGGTCAACTATATGGAGTACCACCTGACGATCGCGGGCCTGCCTGTACTGGCAGCAACTGCCCCCGGACGCGCAACTCACCTGGTGCGTTCAACCGAGAAGGGCGACGTTGTCGTTGGCATCAGCTTCCGGCGCGGTCTCCGCATGACCATCGAGGGCATCGAGCACGCGAAGCAGAACGGCGCCTACTGCGTCGGTATTGCCGACTCGATGCTCTCTCCTCTGGCTCGCTTTGCCGACGAACTGCTGATCGTTCCCATCGACAGCCTCTCATTTGCGGCAAGCTATGTCGCGCCGCTCGCGGTTATCGATCTCATTACTGCGGGAGTGGGCAGCCTGCGGCGCAAACAGGTCGTCAAGCGCCTGAAAGAAGCCGACCAGGAACAAAAGCACGGCTATCGGTGGTATCAGACCGAATCGTAAGGCAGGCTAAAACAGTCGCCCATGCATCGCAAACTTCCACACGCCCCAACCGAGCACGGCCAGCGAAGCCACCATCACGGCTACACCCATCCATCGAGGATCGGCTTTCTGCCGGGCGCCACCACGATTTCTGCGTACATTTTCGGCAAACTCGGTCCAGTCGCCGTCTGCACCGGCTGCGCCGCTCTCCCGGAGGCTGGCTTCAAACCGCTCCATCCACGTGGATTCTTCCAGTTCGAGTGCGCGCAGATAGCTTCGAACGATCCCTTTGCGGAACACGCCGCCGGGCAGGGAAGCGTAATCTCCTGCTTCCAGCGCGTGAAGATGGCGTGAAGAGATCTTGGTCTCCTCACTGATCTTCTCGATCGAAATCCGGTGTCGTTCCCGTTCCAATCGCAGTTCGTCGCAGAATCTGCTCATTCGCTCCGCTCAACATCACCGAATGCAGGGCTGCCATACCATGCGGCAGCCCTGGTCAATCGAAGGATAGGCGCGCATCCCTTTGAAGTCAAAGAGGTTTCAACGGGCGCGTCACTCTTTGGTCAGCCCCCGGATCCGGTGCTTCAACAGTCGTCGCCCACGTGTATCGGTAGCTTGTTTCCACGGTGTTGAGCAGGATTGGCGACCATGTAAAACAAGTATACTCAGTCCTAACAGTCACGAACTATCAGTACATAAGGATCGAGCGGACTTTTTATGACGCAGGCGCTCTTCGACAAATACTACTATTCCCGACCTGAGTTCGAGGGGGGAGAGCTTCCATTTTTTCGGCTTTGCAGAGAGCAGATACCATCCGGTGCGAAAATCCTCGAGGTTGGCTCCGGGCCAAGCAACGACTGCTCCAAAATACTTAGCGAAATCGGCCCCGTAACCGGTTTGGACATCGATCCGGATGTGAAAACGAATCGGTGGCTTTCGCAGGCTCATGTCTTTGATGGCAAACAAATGCCGTTTGCGGATGCGTCCTTTGATGCATGCGTCTCAAGTTTTGTTCTGGAACATGTCTCTCATCCTGTCGAGCACTTTGCGGAGGTGGGGAGGGTGCTGCGTCCAGGTGGTGTGTATTGTCTGCGCACTCCGAATTTGATCCACTACGTCTCCGCCGGGGCGTACATCATGCCACACTTCGTGCATCTGTTGTTAGCGAACCGGTTGCGCGAGCTTCCCAAAGATGCGCATGATCCGTATCCAACATGGTACCGTTCCAATACACGGAGCAAACTGCGAAGGCTGTGTTTGGCAAGCGGTCTCGGTGAGCCTGTGATTACCATGATCGAGCCCGAACCCTCCTATGGTCGTGCTCATCCGCTGCTTTTTTACCCGATGATGGCTTATGAACGATTTGTCAATTCGTCGGATGCCTTGTCTGGTTTTCGCATCACCATGCTACTGGTAGCCCATAAGCATGCATGAACGTCTCATTTTTTGTTCGCTGCAGGTGAGGTAAGCAAGAGTGCGCCTTCCATTCCCAGAACGCATTCCCCTCTTATACGTTCTTATCTTTGCTACGCTGCTGTGCACCACGCAAATGCTTGAGGGCACGTCTGGGCTTTTTTCCATTTGTTGCTTTCTTTTCATTATCATCGCCGGAATTACCTTCAACCTGGCTGGTGGGTTTACCCGAGCTACCGGGTCATACGTCTTTGCTTATGCGATTCTGGGCGCAATTCTCGGCTTCTTCTGGAAAGCTATTCTGGGGGAGCCCGCCGACTCCAACCTCCTGGTTCCCCAGACCACTATCGAGGTCTATCTCGGTGGTATATGCTCCATGCTCGCCGCCGTGTACGTCAGTCGCAAGCTGGCTACAAAGCGCCCCCTTCTGGGGACCATGCTTGAAGAAAGAAAGATGCAGAACGCAACCGTTGGCTGCATGTTGGTAGGGATACTTATTGTGGGGCTTTCGGCCGTCATGCCCCACGGTAACGGGACGGTCCTCAGTGCGCTCCAGCAGGTGGACCGTTTTCTGCCGCTGGCCATCATCATTGGGGTCACTTATCAGATTCGCAAATCCAAGGGAACCAGCAGCATCAATCTTCCTGTGGTGTTGTCATTTGCCTTCTTGTTTTTTTCAGGCGTAGTCGGTTTTTCAAAAGAGGGAATGCTCACGCCATTTGTCTGCTGGCTGGTTGCCGCCTGCTGTATGAGGTACAGGGTCTCGATTCCACAGATTATTGGAGGCATTCTTACAGGAGTCTTCATCTTTCAATTTCTGGTTCCATTCTCCCAGTACGGAAGGCTGTACAGGAGCAACTCCTTCTCAGATCAGCTCGATGCCTCGATCGATCTCCTCTCTCGGCTGGGATATGTCCGGCAGCAGTACAAAGAGCAGGAGGCGGAGACAAACGAGGACGACGACGGCCCTAAGGTCCAGTACTACGACACCAAGCAGGGGTTCTTTGACCGTCTTCAAATGCTTTCCATGGATGATGCGCTCATCAATGTCACTCAACAGGGACATGTCTTTGGCATCTATCCTATCTTGGCGAGCTTTGAAAATCTGATTCCGCGTGTGTTCTGGCCGAACAAGCCCAGGATCTACTTCGCGACAATGTACGCCCAGGAAATCGGCGGTCTGCTTCCCGAGGACGACACAACAACCGGTATCTCGTTCACCCCGACTGCCGAAGGCTTCCACCTTGCCAGATGGGCTGGAGTCTTCGTCGTAGCTCCGATCATCTGGACGATGCTTTTCACCTTGTTCGATTCACTCTGCGGCGATGTGCGGCAGGCGCCCTGGGGGTTGCTCGTCATCCCGATCTATGCTCATCTGGCGCCTGAAGGCGGGCTCTCGGGCATCATCTATATTCTCGGCTATGGGACCATGGGCATTCTCTTCACCGCCTTTGCCGCAGCCTATGTCATGCCAATTATTGGGACCATGCTTGCCGGACCGGAGGCCATTGGTCTCCGCCGCAGTGCTCGCATTCGCAGCATCCCGTCTCGCAGACGCCCTGCGCCTTCTCCCGAAGTCTGATACGGCTGAAGGCGCGTCGCTCTTCCAGCTTGGATTGATCTGCCTGGTCGTGGCATCCATCTTCTCTGGCGCAATTCCCATACACTGGTAGAAGCATGAATAAACTGGTTGCCGGCAATCTTGTCTATCGTCCGCT
>NZ_DASUBE010000027.1:0-25515 GCF_035763405.1 Edaphobacter sp. | reverse complement strand
ATGCTGGTGAGCGTGCAGCAGCGAACGAAGGAGATTGGGGTCGAAAAGGCTCTGGGCGCGCGGAAGCGCCATATACTGCTTCAGTTTCTATCCGAAGCCATGGTGATTACAGGTGTAGGTGGAGCGGGCGGAATCGCGTTGGCCTATGGAGTGGCGAAATCGATCGGGAGCATCAAGTTTTACAGTGCGCTTGCCGCCAATGCGGAGAAGGCGGACATCCACCTGTTGATCTCGCCGCACAGCGTGGTCATTGCCACAGGGATACTGGTCGTGGTGGGTCTGGTGAGCGGGATGATTCCAGCGATACAGGCTGCCAATCTGGATCCGATTGAGGCACTTCGCTACGAATGAGCAAGCATCTGAATCAAGGGCGCGGCTTCAGTCGCGCCCTTTGCGATGTCAGGATTCATTCCGAGCTCCGCTATGGCGTCTTGACCGTGTCACCGACCTTGATGGTTCCCGAGCCTGAGAACGTACCAACAGCGGAACCGGAGTCTACGCTGGTAATGGTGAGCTGACCGAGTTTGGTTTCGATCGAGCGCAGCGGCTTGCCCGTTGCGGGGTCTTTGATGACGCGGGTGACGCGGGTGACGTCCAGCTTGTCGCCGACATGCACGCCAGCCGAGGAGCCGACGTTGATGATGATGTCGCTGCTGGAGGCATCGGCGACAAGTCCGCTCACGGGAACAGCGGCCGGAGCTGCAGCGACGCCCAGCTTCGGAGCGTCAGCTTCAAGGCCGCCTGCCAGTTGCGTGACAGCCTGCTTCACGGCTTCACCAAGGATGGTCTGGCCGAAGTTTGAGCTGCCCATGTCGAGATGTCCTGCTCCAGAGGACCAGCCGGAGCCGCCACCGCCGAGCAGGTTCGTCCCGGAGCGGGCCGACTCGCCAGTGCCGCTGACCGAGGCGAGAATCTCGCCGGTGTTGACATCGACCATGCGCGCCGTGACCGCGACGACCGCTTTGGATTTGTGCAGGCCGACGCCGCCGAGGCCGTATTTGCCTAACGTGCTGCCCATACCGCCAACGTTCGTGTTGTGATCGTCGCGGCCGAACTGCGTGATGTCTCCGACGATGATGGTATCGACGCCGAGGAGTTTGCCAATCTTCGCGGCGGAGTTCGGGTCGGCGCGGTTGCTGTTGGAGAAGTTCTGCTCGGCCATGATCTTATCGAGAGCTTGGCGCTCAATGACGCGGTAGGTGCCGTCGTTGACCAGCCGATCGATCAGCAGATCGACGATGCCTTTGCCCACGTCCTGGTCGGAGCCGAAGATGGCCGCGACGCTTGACTGCACGGTACCGTAGTTGAAATCCATGACTGCGACACGATGCTTCTGTCCGAAGAGTGGTGCAGCGAGAAACAGGATGAGAAGAAAGGTAATTGCGCGACGCATGGCAGTGACTCCTGTGTAAGATTCGTTCATTTGCCCAAAAACTTTTCGAGTACTTCGAGCTGTGCTTCGGCTTTGTCCATGTTGCTTCCCGCCGAGGCTAGTCTGGAGGATTGCATGTCACGATTGGCGGCCCGCAGGTACGAGCGCATCAGATTGTCGGCGGTGGCCATATCATTGCGCAGTCCGAGCCCCTGCGCGGCCTGCTGGCTGCGAATCTGCGAGAGCGATTCGTCCACGGTGCTGGCTCGAGCGCTAAGCCGGGTCATGCGCTCTTGAAGCTGATCCATCTCCTCCTGCGGTGGTCCCGCTTGAGGCTGGGCAACGGCCTGGGTTACTGCTTCGTTTTGCGGAGCGGCAGATGCGAGCCCAGACTTCATGGAAGCCACCGCTTTGTGAATGGCGCGTATGTCCGACGGTGCGTGAGAGGCTCCTGCAACCACAGCAGACGATGTCGCAGGTGGCGGCGTGTTTGTGGATGATGCGCTGGCAGCGGGCAAAGTCGTCTGCGAAGTTGCGGCGGGTGGCGTTGACGGCTGGTTAGCCTGCGCGCCCGAGTCGGTTGGAGAAGTAGCAGGCGGAGTGGCTGCGTTCTGCTTCGGCGTTGCGCTTGGCCCCGATGATGCAGCAGGCTGGTTTGCGGAGGCCGCAGAGTTGGCAGCCTCGGAGGCGTGCGTCTTCAACATGCGGGGTACCGTGATGGCAACTGCGACGATGGCAATGACGGCACCCAGCGCACCGGTGGCGATCCAGAGCGGCTTGCTGCTGTGCGAAGACTTTGGCAGCGGCTGCTGCGGCTCCACGCTGGCGAAGGGCTGCTGCTGCGCGGAGACGCTCTGGTATGAGGATTCAGCCTGGGCCGCGACCGGCGCTGCCACGGCTGCTGCCGCGGCGTTTGCTTCAACAGGAGACTCGGTGCGAAAAGCCTTGAGCGCATTGCGGAAGGCGTCGGCGTTCTGGAAGCGGCCTGCGGGGTCTTTGGCGAGCGCGGTCAGGATGATGGCGTTCAACTGCGGCGGCAGCGAGGGATTGATCTCGATGGGCGGGCGCGGCGCGTCGTTCAACTGCTGATTGAGCACGCCGTAAGTGGAGTCGCCCTCGAAGGGGCGGCGACCCGCAAGCAACTCGTAGAGCACAATGCCGACGGAGTAGAGGTCGGAGCGCGCATCGACGTTTGAGCCGCGCACCTGCTCGGGCGACATGTAGTAGAACGAGCCGACAGTGGTGCCGGGACGTGTGAGGTTGATGTCGACGTTCGATTTGGCGATACCGAAGTCCATGAGCTTGACGACGCCGTGCGGTGTGAGCATCAGGTTGGCCGGTTTGATGTCGCGGTGGATGACGCCGCGCGCGTGCGCATAACTGAGCGCCGAGAGCGCCTGCGAGACATAGCCGGTGACATCGGCCACGGACAGGGGGCCTTGTTTGGCGCGCTGCTCTAGCGTGTAGCCTTCGACGTACTCCATCACCATGATGAGCTGGTTGTCGGACTGAAACGCCGTGTGGAGCAGGGCGATGTTGGGATGATCGAAGGCAGCGAGGGTGCGGATCTCGGAGATGAAGCGAACGGCGAGGTCACGCTCGGCGGAGAGGTCGGGCAGGAGGACCTTCATCGCCTCGATGCGGTCGGAGATGATATTGCGGGCGCGGTAGACGTGTCCCATGCCGCCCCTGCCGAGCAGCTCAAGAATTTCATAGTCGCCAACGCGCTGACCGATTTCAAATGCCATGATGGCCTCCCGTACACGACAAAGCCTCCGGTACCCACGCTTCCGGATGACTGCCCAGCCTGGCCCATTGCTAAATCCTCGATTGCCGGGAGTTGTTTCGTGGTCTGACCCGCGTTTCAGGTCGCCCACCACGATGCAATCGATGACGGGGAGAGGATAGCAGGAGCGAGAGCAAAATGCTATCGCAATCCTCTTCAGGCCTTCGGGTTCGGCGTTGCGGCGGACCCCGTTGCCAGATGTTCCAGAAATTTACGGAAAACCTCCGGGCCGGTGCCAGAGAAGGACGCGCCCGGGTCTGCTCCGCTTTTCATCCAGGCGAAGAGAAAGACGAGCGGAATCCAACCGCGACGATCACGCTCAAGCTCCGCGCCCATGCGGAACAGGGCACGCGAGAGTTTGATGGGAAGCTGCACTCCTGCCACGTCATTGATGGCGGGGTCTTTGCATAACTCAGGCGGCGAGGTGACGAGATACTCGCGGCAACTGAGCGGGCGGATCGGATGGATGCTGCACGACTCATCCACCAGAAATGGGCAGGGAATGCCGAGATGGAAGTAGTCGATTGCCATGTGCTTGGCAGTTTCGTTGTCGGCGAACCAATCCTCTTCGACGAGGCGCTGGATGATGCCGGTGTCGCGGAGTTTGAGGAGCGTCTGGTGAAAGCGGGCTTCGAGCGTGTGTTGTTGTTCTTCCGGTAACGAGCGAACCCAGTCACAGAGCGCCTGCGCCTCGAAGATGCTGACCGGCACCATCTGGCGGCAGCAGGCTCCGCATCCTGCTCGGCAGGAGATAGGATGACCCGTAGTTTCGGCCTGACGGACGACTCCGTTAAGGATTGCGCCCTCAAAGTTTTGGAGCACAGGCAACAGAGCGGTGATGTTCGTCTCACCGGCGGGCACAGACGCTTTTGCCCTGATCTGACCTTCGCCGACCCTGAGGGTAAATTCAACGTCAACGACTTGCGATGATAGTTCTGCCATAGGAGGGACCGCAACTATGCTACTTGAAAAAGTACCTCCTGACGGAGCATTTGGTGCGGCGGGTGAGCTAACATCGAAAGGCGGCACGGCAGGCGCGATCTAAGACGGAAGCGAGAAATCTCCCGGATGGATGCTCACAAGGGACTTGCACTGGAAGTTGCGGCACTCTCGGATGTCGGCTGCAAACGGTCGAACAACGAGGACAGCTTTGGCTATGATCAGGCCAGTGAAATCTACGTTGTCTGTGATGGCATGGGCGGCGCTTCCGGAGGAGAGATTGCCAGCGCGGCGGCCGTGGCTGAGGTGATCCGGTCGTTCAGTGAAAGTCCGGGCGACGGCGCAACCGCTGAAGAGCGGCTGTACGACGCGATTGTGAACGCCAATGCGCGCGTGCTGGAACTGGCGCAGGCCGATGCGCGGCTCCAGGGCATGGGAACGACTCTGGTGACGGCGTGCTTCGACGCTCGGCGGATTGTGATTGCCAACGTGGGCGACAGCCGGGCATACTTTCTGCGTCATGGCGCTTGCCACCAGATTACGTTTGACCACTCGTTTCTAGCCGAGCAGGTGCGCAATGGGACGATGACGGAAGAGGCAGCAAAGGCTTCGCCACTGCAATCGCTGATTACGCGCGCGGTGGGGACGGGCGAATCTATCTCGCCGGACTTGTTTGACGCCGAGCTTGAGCCCGGCGACATGGTGTTGCTGACGACCGACGGGCTGACCCGGTATGCGGACGCTCCCGAGATAGCGCAAGTAGTGGGCAATGCAGCCGACCTGCAGGAGGTGTGCGCGCGGTTGATCGATGTAGCCAAGCAGGCAGGCGCTGTGGACAACGTGACCTGCCTGCTGCTGCGCGCTGTAGAGGTGGCCGGCAATACCGCTGCTGCCTAATATCAGAACCAGCGAGACATCAGGACCTTCTGCTCCGTGTAAAACCAAACCGCATCTTTGCCATGAGCGTGGATGTCACCGAAGAAGGAATTCTTCCATCCCGCAAAGGGGAAGAAAGCCATGGGAGCAGAGACAGCCATGTTGACACCGACCATGCCCACCTCAATCCGTGACTGATACTCACGCGCCGACTTGCCGCTCTGCGTATAGATGGTCGTCGTGTTGCCGAAATCTGATGAGTTCACCAGGTCGATCGCTTCGTCCAGCGAGTTGGCGCGGATGACTGAGAGCACCGGGCCGAAGATCTCTTCGCGCGCGATGGTCATCGTGGGCTTAACATGGTCGAAG
This sequence comes from Edaphobacter sp., assembly GCF_035763405.1. Taxonomy (NCBI): domain Bacteria; kingdom Pseudomonadati; phylum Acidobacteriota; class Terriglobia; order Terriglobales; family Acidobacteriaceae; genus Edaphobacter; species Edaphobacter sp. The sequence goes on along the minus strand of NZ_DASUBE010000027.1, from coordinate 20,173 downwards.
ATGGTGGGGCCGAGGAACGAGCCTGCGGGGTTGGTGTGCGCGAGGTTGGTGCGTCCGTCGCAGAGCAGGATGGCGCCTTCGGCTTCACCCTTTTCGATATAGCTGATGATTTTTTTACGGTGGTCCGCACCGATGACCGGACCAACGTTCATACCGGGTTCGAGTCCGTCACCGAAGCGGAGCGCGTTGGCCCTTTCAATAAGGAGATTGAGGAGAGGTTCGGCTACGTCGCCGACAGGAACAAGAACGCTTCCTGCGAGGCAACGCTCGCCCGCAGCGCCGAAGGAAGAACTGAGAATGGCATCAACCGTCTTTGGTAGGTCAGCGTCAGGCATGACGACCAGATGATTCTTCGCGCCGCCAAGCGCCTGCACGCGCTTGCCCTGCGCTGCGCCTTCTTTGTACACCAGCTTTGCGATAGGCGATGATCCGACGAACGAGATGGCTTTGATGAGCGGGTGTGCGATGAATGCTTCGACGACTTCGCGGCCTCCGTGAACTAATTGGAAAACTCCTTCGGGAATGCCCGCTTCGATGAAGAGTTCAGCCATGCGCGTCGGAGAGAGTGGCACTTTTTCCGAAGGCTTCAGCAGAAAGGTGTTGCCGGTGGCGATGGCGAAGGGATACATCCAGAGCGGCACCATCGCCGGAAAGTTAAACGGCGTGATACCTGCACAGACGCCGATAGGTTGACGGATGGTACGGCAGTCGATACCGCGCGCGACGTCATTGAGCGAGTCGCCCATCATCAGCGACGGCATTCCACAGGCGACCTCAACCATCTGGATGGCGCGCTTGACCTCGGCGAGCGCATCGGGAAAGACCTTGCCGTTTTCAGTGGTGAGCAGCGTGGCGATCTCGTCGGCGTGTTTTTCGAGAAGGGTCTTAAATCTGTAGAGCGGCTGGACGCGATCGACGACCGGAACTTCGCGCCAGGAGAGAAACGCCTTGTGCGCGGCGCGTGCGGATCGGTCTACGTCGGAGGCAGTTGCATAGTTGAGCATTGCGACAATCTCACCGTTGGCGGGATTGACGATGGAGTGTTGCTCGCCCTTCGGACTAGCCCAACGCGACTCAATAAGAGACTTCACTTCAGAGACTTCGGTTGCTGTGGCAGTGGGGGTCATGCTTCTTCTCCTCCTGTTGCTTCGATGCGTTGCAAGATGGGGCCAGTGGGTTCGGACTCAGGCGCGGCTCTGCTCATTAGGGCAACATAGACGATAGCCGCTGTGCCGAAGCCGACGAACCATGCGTAGTCGTAGAGCCAGCGCAGCGGTGGGACAAGCAGGCCGATGAGAGCAACGAAGACTCCGCAGGCGAGCGCGACGATGGCGCGCGGGTTGATGCCGCGCGTGTATTCGTAGGGTCCGCCGCGATGATAGAGAGAGTACACATCCAGCCGCGTGCGGCGGATGAGAAAGTAGTCCACGACCATGATGCCAGCCACCGGACCGAGCAGACCGGAGTAGCCGACGAGCCACCCAAAAATGTAGTTGCCGAAGCTGGACATGAGCTTCCAGGGCATCATGGCAAGCCCGAGGAATCCGGTGATGAGTCCACCTGTGCGGTAGCTGATTAATCGCGGCGCGAGGTTCGAGAAGTCGTTCGAGGGCGAGACGACATTTGCACCGATGTTGACGTTAAGCGTGGCAACGAGCAACGCGATCATCGCAAGAAACGCCACAAATGGCTGGTGAAAGCGGCCGAGCAGGTCGATAGGGTTCCAGATGGGAGCGCCGAAGAGCACAGTTGAGGCCGAAGTGACGGCGATGCCGATGAAGCAGTAGAGCGTCATGGCTACGGGCAGACCGAACGCCTGGCCGACAATCTGAGACTCCTGCGATTTGGCGTACCGCGTGAAATCGGGAATGTTCAGCGAGAGGGTAGCCCAGTAGCCGACCATTGCGGTGAGCGACGGAAAGAAAAAGTGCAGGAAGCTGCTTGTCGTGTGGAACTGGCTTGGCGCGGAGAGCATAGGACCGAAGCCGCCTGCTTTGCGCAGCATCCAGATGAGCAGAGTGAAGGACATGATCACCATAAACGGCGCGGAGTAGCTTTGCAGAAAACGGATGGACTCGACGCCGCACCAGACGACGACCATGTTCAGCAGCCAGAAGCCGAGGAAGCAAGCCCACAGCACGCTGGGCATGTTAGTCGTCGTGGGCCAGAGGACATGCACCATCGCAGTGATGGCCTGACCACCGATCCACGACTGGATGCCGAACCATCCACAGGCAACGAAGGCGCGAAGTAGTGCGGGCAGGTTTGCGCCGCGCAGGCCGAAGGGCGCCCGCACGAAGACAGGAAAGGGAATGCCGTACTTCGCGCCAGCATGTGCGTTGAGCAGCATGGGGATGAGGACGATGAGGTTGCCGAGCAGAATGGTGCCGAGCGCCTGCTTCCAGTTCATGCCGCCGGCGATGAGCGACGACGCGAGCATGTAGGTGGAAACCTCCATGGACATGCTGAACCAGAGAGCAATGTAGTTGTAGGTGCTCCAGGTGCGCTGCGCGGGCGAGGTAGGAGCAAGGTCCCGGTTGGAGAGTGTTGTGTCGTGCGTCGATTCATGCAAGGACAAGAGATTGACCTCGTTTGTGAACGCTATCGCCAGGCTCCGCCGCGCGCCGCGCGTTTGAGGTAGTTGCCGCGGCCTGCTTTACCGATAAACTTGCCGTGCTCGACGATCAGTTCGCCGCGAGAGAAGACCTGGCGAGCATTGCCTGTGACCTTGAAACCTTCGAACATCGAGTAGTCCACGCGCATGTTGTGCGTGGCTGCGCTGATGGTGTGGTCGGCGTGCGGATCCCAGATGACGATGTCGGCGTCGGAGCCAACTGCGATGGTCCCTTTGCTCGGATACATCCCGAAGATACGCGCAGGCGCGGTGGAGGTGATCTCGACAAAGCGGTTTAGCGTGATTTTCCCGGAGTTGACACCGTGATGATGAATCAACTGTAGGCGGTTTTCGATGCCGGGGCCGCCGTTGGGGATCTTCGTAAAATCGTCAGCGCCGAGTGTCTTCTGGTCCGCGAAGCAGAAGGGGCAGTGGTCGGTCGAGACGACTTGCAGATTGTCGGTCTTCAAGCCATCCCACAACCTCGCTTGATTTTTCTTTTCGCGCAGCGGCGGCGTGAAGACGTACTTCGCGTCCTCAAAGGAGTTGTTGCGCATGTTGTCTTCAAGCGAGAGCAAAAGATACTGCGGGCAGGTCTCTGCGAAGGCGGGAACGCCGCGGTCGCGGGCCTCGCGCACCTGGTTAAGCGCGTCTTCGCTGGAGAGATGCACGATGTAAACGGGTGCGCCTGCGATCTCTGCCATGGCGATCGCGCGCTGCACTGCCTCGGCCTCCGCGATAGTAGGCCGCGTGAGCGCGTGGTAGATGGGCGCGGTCTTGCCTTCGGCCAGCGCCTGTTGCACGATGACGTCGATGACACTGCCGTTCTCAGCGTGCATACAGATGAGTGCGCCGTTCGACGCAGTCTGCTTGAGCGCCTTGAAAATCGTTGCGTCGTCGGCCATCAGGACATTGGGGTACGCCATGAAGAGCTTGAAGCTGGCGACGCCTTCGCGGACCATTTCGTCCATATCGTCCAAGCCGGCTTTGCCGTTGTCGCTGCCGAGATCGGTGACAATCATGTGCAGGCCGTAGTCGATACAGGCTTTGCCTTCTGCCTTCTTCCACCACGTGTCGAGCGCATCGCGCATCTTCGCTCCGCGCGCCTGGATAGCGAAGTCCACGATGGTGGTAGTGCCGCCGATGGCTGCGGCGCGCGTGCCGGTCTCGAAGTCGTCAGCGGACGTGGTGCCGCCGAATGGCATGTCCAGATGCGTGTGCGCGTCGATACCTCCGGGAAGAACGAGCATTTGGGCGGCATCGACCGTGGTGTGCTCTGCGGGTGGAATGCCTGCGCGCACTTCTTTGATTGTGCTGCCTTCGAGCAACACATCGGCGCGGATGGTGGCTTCAGCCGTGACAACGGTTCCGTTCTGAATCAGTATGCCCATTCAGTGGCCTTTCCCTGTCAGTGTTGCGGCGGTGCGCTCTTCCCAGGACTCCGACGGCAGCCCCGTCTTGACTTCGATCATCGTGATGCAATCTTCAACAGGGCAGACAAGCGAGCAGAGATTACAGCCGACGCACTCTGTCTCATCCACGCGCGGAATGCGGGCCAGCGGCGTCGCATATGGCTCTTGCAAGGCCTTGGGTGGGTCGAGCTTTGGGATGGGCGTGACGGCGATGATGGCCTTGCTCATGGCTTCTACTTCAGCAGGCTTGCGGTGTAGCTCCACATGGCCGTCAATGGGTCCACTCACACGGTCGAGATGGATGCACTGGTGCGCACCGTCCCAGCAGGCGGTATAGCAGAGATCGCAGCCGATGCACTTTTGCTCGTCAATATGCGCAACGATCTTGTAGTTCAGGTCGAGATGTTTCCACTCTGTGATTTTGGGTATCGTAAGGCCGCGAAAATCCTCAACGGTGTCGAAGTGCTTTTCAGCCATCCAGTTTTTTAATCCGTCGATCATGTCCTCGACGATGCGATAGCCGTAGTGCATAGCCGCCGTGCAGACTTGTACAGTACCCGCGCCGAGCAGAAAAAACTCCGCCGCATCTCGCCACGTGGCGATGCCGCCGATACCGGAGATGGGCAACGCGGCATCAGGATCGCTCATCACCTGATGTACCATATTGAGCGCAATAGGTTTGACCGCCGGACCGCAGTAGCCGCCGTGCGAGGACTTGCCTCCGACATTTGGCGAAGGAATCAACGTGCCGAGGTCGATGCCGGTGATGGAGTTGATGGTGTTGATCGCCGAGAGCGCGTCTGCACCTCCGCGCTTGACGGCATGAGCTACAGCACGGATGTCTGAGATGTTGGGTGTGAGCTTCACGATGACCGGCGTCTTCGCCTTCTCCTTGACCCATGCAGTAATCATCTCGGCGTACTCCGGCACCTGGCCGACGGCCGATCCCATGCCGCGCTCGCTCATGCCGTGCGGGCAGCCAAAGTTGAGTTCAAGTCCGTCCGCACCTGCGTCTTCGGCCTGCTGCACAATCGTGTGCCATGCCTCGCGCTTCGATTCAACCATCAGCGATGCGACGACTGCGTGCTTCGGGTAACGCTTTTTGACCTCGGTGATTTCGTGGAGATTGTCTTCGAGTGGGCGATCGCTGATGAGTTCAATGTTGTTGAACCCCATCATGCGCTGGCCGCTCCAGTCAATCGATGAATAGCGAGAGGACACGTTCGTTACCTGTGCGCCGATGGTCTTCCACACCGCGCCGCCCCATCCTGCATCGAAGGCGCGCATGACCTGCTCGCCAGAGTTGGTGGGCGGCGCGGAGGCGAGCCAGAACGGGTTCGGCGAGTGGATGCCCGCAAAGTTGACCGAGATATCCGGCTTTGGGTTAGACATGCGTGGCCTCCAATGAACGGGCGATGGCAATGCCCACACGCTTTCCGTCCGCGACAGCATCGACCACTTCGCGGCCGCCGTTCACGCAGTCGCCGCCTGCATAATATTTCGGATTGCTTGTCTGACCCGTTGCGCGGTCTACTGCAACGCGACCGTTTACGAGGCGCACTTCGCTGCATTGGGCAAGTAAATCGAGTAGCGGCGACTGCCCGATGGCCGGAATGACGATGTTGCAATCAATATGGAAGTTCGAGTCTGCGACGGAGTGCAAACTCCCATCGGCGGCAATCTCCATGCGCATACACTCGATGGACGAGAGCGCGTCCTCATTGGCGTGGACAGCGACCGGCTGCGCGAGCCAGTGAAAGGTGACGCCTTCCAGCTTCGCGTGTTCGTACTCGAAGTCGAATGCGGACATATGTCCCAGCGTGCGGCGGTAGAGCAGCGTGACGCTCTTCGCACCGAGTCGCATCGCGGCGTTGGCTGCATCGATTGCCGTGTTGCCCGCGCCGATGACGACGGCCTTGCCGTGAATGCCAGTGGTGCGTCCGGTCTTGTAGTCGGCGATGAACTGCAAGGCGTCGATAACACCTGGATGGTTGCCGCCGGGAATATCAAGCGTGTGCATGACCCCGAGTCCTATGCCAAGAAAGATGACGTCGAACTGGCTTTCGATTTCATCGATCGAAAGCTCACGGCCTATTTCGACGCCGAAGCGGAAGCGCACGCCGAGGTCTTCGATGAGTTTGATCTCGCGCAGGCTGTCGGGTAATGGCAGTTTGTACTCGGCAACTCCGTAGGTGTTCAGGCCGCCGGGCAGCGGATGCTTGTCAAAGACGGTAACTTGATAGCCGCGTTGTCGTAGTTCGGCTGCTGCGGCGAGCGAAGCCGGGCCTGCACCGAGACAGGCGATCTTTTGCGGGCGCTCCTCAGCGTTTTTCCGAGGCAGCACGCCGTCGCTCGCGTAGAAGGCATCCATGGCGAAGCGTTGCAGCCTGCCGATAGCAATGGGCTGCTTGTTGTAGCGATGCATCACGCAGGCACCTTCGCACAGCACCTGTACCGGGCACACGCGTGAGCAGCTTGCGCCGAGCACGTTTGCATCGAGAATACTGAGCGCGGAGCCGCGAAGATTGCCCGTGGCAATCTTCTTGATGAAGCGAGGCACGTCAATGTGCGTTGGACAGGCCGCCGTGCAAGGCGCGTCGAAGCAGTTCAGGCAGCGGTTCGACTCGACCACCGCCGCCTGCGCGGCAAACGGCGGATGCAGGTCTGGAAACCGCTCTACTATCTCTGCGACTTGTGGTGTAATCTTGCGCATCCGCGCATCACCTCTGTGCTTTAGGGTTTGACGAGGTCTTCGTACATGTCGGGCCGGCGATCGCGGTAGAACTGCCACGTCTTGCGCACCTCAGCGATTTTGTCGAGGTCGAGGTCCGTGGTGAGAACTTCATCTTTGTCACGCGACGCCTGCGCGATGATCTGGCCGCGCGGATCGCAGAAGTAGCTCTGACCGTAGAACTCTCCGATGTTCCACGGCGCTTCCGTGCCTACGCGATTGATCGCGCCAACGAAGTAGCCGTTCGCAGCCGCGTGCGCAGGCTGCTCCAGCTTCCAGAGATATTCGCTCAGTCCGGCGACGGTGGCGGATGGATTGAAAACAATCTCCGCGCCGTTCAGGCCCAGCGCCCGCGCTCCTTCGGGGAAGTGGCGGTCGTAGCAGATGTAGACGCCGATCTTGCAGAAGCCGAGATCGAAGACAGGGAAGCCGAGGTTGCCGGGACGAAAATAGAACTTCTCCCAGAAGCCGGGGGCGACATGCGGGATGTGCGTCTTGCGATACTTGCCGAGATAGCGGCCCTCGTTGTCGATGATGGCGGCGGTGTTGTAGTAGACGCCTTCCGTTTCGACCTCGTAGATGGGCATGATGATGGCGATGTGCAGCTCTTTGGCGAGCGACTGCATGAGTCGTGTGGTGGGGCCGTTGGGGATTTGCTCGGTGGTGTCGTACCAGCGGATAGTCTGCTCGGCGCAGAAGTAGGGGCCGTAGAAGATCTCCTGCAGGCAGACGATCTGTGCGCCTGCAGCGGCAGCCTGGCGGATGAGCGGGACGTGTTTGTCGATCATGGCCTGCTTGATCTCAGCTAGCGACTTGCCTTCGTGCGGAATACTTGTTGTCTGGATGAGAGAACAGCGGACGATGCGTGACATTGCGATGCAGCTCCTTCGGCAACCTGCGTGTAGGAAAGGCTGTAGGCTAGTCCTTTCTACAGTTATGTTCAAGTATCTGATTCTAAGCTGGAGAGATACGATTTTGAAGGTCGGAAGAAGTGGTGGACGCGGTAGGGATCGAACCTACGACCAGTCGATTAAGAGTCGAATGCTCTACCAGCTGAGCTACGCGTCCAGTTGTTGCAGAGCGGCGGTGAGCGGTGACACGCCTTGTTGCTGGCCTGTTCGCATTCCGCCGACTGGTTAAGAATAACACAGCTTGCGGGCGGGCGATGCGCCGCAAGCTGCATTCTTCAGCCTACAAAATCCACATTCGCGCGGAAGGGGATGATGCCGCGCTCGTGGCCCATTTCGAGCAGCTTCTTGATGGCCTCGCGGCCGTCTTCGCCGTAATTGAGCGTGCGCTCGTTGACGTACATGCCGACAAAACGGTTGGCCATGGTGGGGTCCAGGTCTCGGGCAAATTGCATGGCGTATTCGAGCGCCGACTCGCGGTTGTCCAGTGCGTGTTGGATGCTGTCGCGCAGCGCGTTGGTCGTGGCGAGCATGGTCTCGTCGCCGAGCGAGCGGCGGATGGCATTGCCGCCGAGCGGCAGCGGCAGGCCGGTCTGCTCGCGCCACCACTGGCCGAGGTCCAGCAGCTTGACGAGGCCGTCGTTCGCGTAGGTAAGTTGGCCTTCGTGGATGATAAGGCCAGCCTCGTATTCGCCCGCGACAACGGCAGGGATGATTTTATCGAAGGGAACAACAGCGGTTTCGATCTCAGGCGCGAAGAGCTTCAGCGTGAGGTACGCGGTGGTTAGCGTGCCGGGGACAGCGATGCGTGTCTTCTTCACCTGGTCGAGCGTGAGCTTGCGCGGCGCGACAATCATGGGCCCGTAGCCCTCGCCCACACTGCCGCCGCAGGCCATCAGGGTGTATTTGTCCTGAAGGTAGGGGTAAGCGTGAAAGGAGATGGCGGTGACGTCGTAGAATGCCTCGTCGATGGCGCGGCGATTGAGCGTCTCGATGTCGGTCAGCGTGTGGGTGAACTTGTACCCGGGGACGCGAACCTTGTTGGTGGCGAGACCGTAGAACATGAAGGCGTCATCGGAGTCGGGACTGTGGGCGATGGTGATTTCTTTGATTGCGGCGCTGGCGACGGTCATAAAAGTGTTCCTTGGCAGAGTGAAAGTGTAGTCGGGTTTAGGAGCGTTTTGCTCTCTGGAACGCACTGTAGATGCCTGAGGCGGCGGCGATTTTGACGGCCTCGCCCGGCAGAAACGGGACGATGGCGAGCGTCCAGACGGCGATGGCGGTAAGGTGGCCGAGATAGGCCATCCAGCCGGCGCCGAGGGCGAAGATGATGACAGTTGCGGCGAGTCCTGCAACGGCTGCGCGGGTGAAGCGGCTCATCTGAGGCAGCGAGCGGACGGCCCAGCCTGCCACCGCCGCAGCCAGCGGATAGGAGAACAGGTAGCCGCCGGTCGGGCCGACGAGTTGGGCGATTCCGCCGGGGCCGTGTGGGCTGAAGACAGGCATCCCGGCCGCTCCTTCGAGCAGATACAGGGCCAGGGCGGAGAAGCCCACGACCGGGCCGAGCGCCAGGCCAACGAGGATGACTGCGAAGGTCTGGAGCGTTAGCGGGACCGGCGTGAAGGGCAGGGGGAAGGAGATGTGCGCGCAGGCGGCCACGAAGACGGTGGCGGCGACGGCGAGTGTGGCCTTGCCGGGAAGGGACTGGGTGAACGACTCTGTCCGCTGGGCCAGGCTGGTTTGGGAGAGCGTGGAGTGCATGGTGCGGGGTCCTTTCTCGTGCGTGGCGCTGGGGCTGATGTCCGCCTGGATGTGCCGGACGATTCCGGCGGCTGCGTAAACCAGAGCACAGAAGCAGGCGGCGGAGATGAGGAAGAGGAAATGCATGGGCCTCCAGCAGAATATCAAGGTGCGGCGGATTGTGCAGGCGAGGCGGTTTTCCTGAGGATTGTTGCTGCTGCTGATGCGTGCGCGCGGGAACTCGGATTTCCACTTGACGCTGGTGCGCCGGAAATTTGTACTGAAACTGGATGACCAGTTCTTCTCAACCTCGCGCGAATGCGACGCTCCGCCTTTCGGCGGTGACGCGGTGGCGCGAGCGGGTGGGCTGGCGTAAGACCGCGACCTTTGCCGGGGGACTGCTTGCACTGGCGGTGGGCTTCCACGTCATCTTCGGACAGAACGGATTGACGGCGTATCAGCAGAAGCGTCAGGAGGCGCATCGGCTCCAGATGCAGATGCACGATCTCCAGCAGGAGAATGAGCAGTTGAAGGCGCATGTGAACCGGCTCAAAACCGATCCGGATGCGATCGAGCATCAGGCTCGTCAGGAGCTGCACTACACGCGGCCGGGCGAGGTCATCTACACCATGCCTGCCGCTCCGGCGGCTCCTGCGAAGTAGGTACTACCCTCCCCCTATCTCATATCTAAAATACCTTAAACAAAGGGGTTAGGTAGGGGGTATCTCTGAGTATCGGCGCACGTTGCGTGCCATTCTATAAGTCCACGAAGATTTCCTCAGGGGCTAAGGAAGCTCTGATTAAGTATCGGAGGGCCACGGAATGAATCTGCGCAGAAAAGAAATGCGGGGATTCTTCCCATTCGACTTCGCTCAGGGCAGGCTACTGCGCTCAGAATGACGGATCAAAAATTGGAGACTTAATCAGAGGTTCCCTAAAGAGGGTGATGAAAAAGTGTCTCGCCGGGAAGAAAGCGTACCTCAGCGGCTAAAGCCGCGTTGATTTTGCAGCGTTAGCGGCACGTCTGAAGCCGTGCCCTTAAGCAAAACTGACTTTTTCAGCACCCTCTGAAGCCACGCCCCCTTCAAAACGAAGACGCTCCTTAAGTGGAAAAGCCCGGCGGGGATTCGCCGGGCTCTTTATTTCAGTCTCTATATCTATTATGACGGGTTTCGGAAACTCGACCGCCAGATTTTTGGAGAAATTTGAAAAAAGCGGATTCCTTCCCCTTCGACTTCGCTCAGGGTACGGAATGGAAATGCAAACGAGGTTGAGGCTACTCCACGGTCAGGTCGAGGACCTGGATGGCGTAGCGTGGGACGGTGTGGGTGAAGGTGGCGGCTGCGTTGGTGATGGCAGTCGTTACGGGCGTGACGCGGGTGGGGTCGGTGATGGAGTTAGTCTCCTGCGTGGACTTGCCTGCGAGGGTGACGACGGTGGCTTTGGGCTGAACGTGTTTGGCTCCATCGAGCTTGATCGTGACAGCCTGCGCGGCGGAGGATGCGTTGACCAGCTTGATGATGACGTGGTGGCGCTTCGAGTCGTAGGTGACGGACTGGAAGAGGCGCGGGTTGGAGGCGTCGAGTTTGGCGTTGAGGATTTCGTCGCCGAGGTGCTCGGCGAACATGGACTGCGCGTAGTAGCTGGGCGAGCCGTAGCTGTGGAGCGCGTCGTAGCCGATGAGGTCGCTGGACCACTGCATTCCGCCGGGGTTGACGTTGACGAAGAGCGGAGCGTAGCTGGCCATGACGATGAGGTCGCTGTTGCGCTCCATGCCGGTCATCCACGCCGCATCGCCCAGGGCAGCACCGAAGTTGGTGGTGGGGCCACCTTCGCGCGTGGCCCACTCGCCGACGAAGATCTTCGGGCCGTTGCGGTCGATGGCGTCGTAGTGATGTACGTCCTCGAAGAACTGCTGGGCGGAGCGGTAGAAGTGGTCGTCAACCACGTCGGGCTTGACGCTCTTGACGGGCATGGTGGCGATGAGTTGAAGCTGCGGATACTGCGCCTTGATGGCCTTTGAGAACTGCGCGTAGCGGCCTTCGTAGCTGCCGGAGCGGTCGAACCAGTCCTCGTTGCCGATCTCGACGTAGGAGAGGTGGAACGGGGCGGGATGGCCGTCTTTGGCGCGTTCGGCTCCCCACCTGGAGCTGGTGGGGCCGGTGACGTATTCGATCTCGTCGAGCGCGTCCTGGACATAGGGCTCAAGATCGGCGCCGGGGTTGACGTGTTCGCCGCGCAGCGAGTAGCCGGCGTAGACGGCGAGCAGCGGCTGCATGTGCAGGTCTTCGCACCACTCGAGGAATTCGAGCAGGCCCATGCCATCGGTCGAGCGATAGCGCCAGGGGCTCATGTGCGTGGGACGGTCCACGAGCGGGCCGATGGTCTTCTTCCAGTCGAAGCGTTCGGCGATGGTGTCGCCTTCAAGATAGTTGCCGCCGGGGAAGCGGAGGAACGCCGGATGCATGGCGGCGAGCTTTTCCATGATGTCGATGCGGTTGCCGTTGGGCGTGTTCCTGTAGGTAGGCGGGAAGAGCGAGACGAGTGAGAACCAGGCCGTGCCGGGGTGCGCGACGGTGATCTCGAAGTGGTTGGTGGAGGACGCGGCGATGGCTCCGGTCTTGAGTGTGAAGCTGTACTGCTTCCAGTCAGAGGTCAGCGCGGCGACGGTGGCGGTGGCCTCGGCTGCGCCGGTGTTGTCGTTGACGAGGCGGATGGTGACGGGGCCGAGGTTGCCGTCGGATTTGGCGTAGAAGGAGCTGTGGTAGACGGTGTTGGCGCGGAGCGGGATGCCCCAGTAGCCGTCGTTGAGGAACCCGGCGGAGGAGTGCGCGTCGGCTTCGGTGACGGTGAGCTTGAGGCTGTGGGCGAGGGCTTCGCTGGGACCGGTGGTCTTGTCGGGGGTGATGGTGGCGCGTGCATCGCCGTTCTGGACGAGGGTCCAGTGGGCGAGGCCGGGATAGCGGTTGTTCTCGAAGGTGCGGTTGTTGAGCAACTCGGCGTAGAGGCCGCCGTCGTAGGAGTAGTTGATCTCCTCGGTCATGAGGCCGTAGAGGCTGGGGCTGACGTGGGCCTTGGGTGTGGAGGTGTCGATGGTGAGGGTGGCGGTCTGGGCGATGAGGGCCGCGGGCATTGCTGCAAGGAGCAGAGTAGCGAGAGAGGAGAGGCGCATGAGTCTGGGGTCCTTCGTTCGGGATAACGTTTTCTTCGGAAGATTTTTCAGTGCGCAACCATAGTAGCCGATGTGGGCGATGTTTGGGGAGTACAGTGATTCCCACCCTTCGCAAAAACGGGTAGTGGTGCAGTTTGAGAACGATACCTCAGGGGCTAAAGAGGATGATGAAAAAGTGTCTCGCCGGGAAGAAAGCGTACCTCAGCGGCTAAAGCCGCGTTGATTTTGCAGCGTTAGCGGCACGGCTGAAGCCGTGCCCTTAAGCAAAACAAACTCCACTACTGCCCAAAATGCTAAAGATGGAGCAGCCGGCGATGGAGGCGTACCATGAATGGAGAGTCTGGTTGGAGGATGGTTTGGGGCTGAGAGTGCGGTTGGCTTTAGTTGCGGCAATGCTTGGGGTGGTTGCGGGTGGGATGGCTTTTGCGCAGGGGCTGGGTGGGAAGCCGTTAGGGGCAACGGCTCAGGAGATGCCCGCGTACCTGAAGGGGGCGGGAATTGTGGAGCGGCTGAATCAGCCGCTGCCTCTGAGCGCGCAGTTTGTGGATGAGGCGGGAAAGCCGGTGGCACTGGGGGATTATTTTCACCAGCGGCCGGTGGCGCTGGCGCTGGTTTATTTCCACTGCGGGATGCTGTGTCCGCAGGTGCTGCATGGGATGGCGGTGGGGTTGAAGGGCGCTGACTTTACGGTGGGCAAGGACTACGACGTTGTCGTTGCGAGCATTGACCCGATGGACAAGCCTGACGATGCGGCCAAGGCAAAGGCGGAGTTTCTTCAGACGCTGGGGCAGAGTGGGCCGACGGCTGAGGCGGGTGTGCATTTCCTGACTGGCGAGCAGGCGGCGATTACGGCGCTGAGCGAGGCGACGGGGTTTCACTATGTGAGGACTCCGGGGCCGGATGGGAAGATGGATCAGTTCGCGCATTCGAGTGTGGTGATGTTTGCTACGCCTGAGGGGAAGATGTCGGAGTATCTGGCGGGGATTGAGTATCCGGCGCGGGATGTGCGGCTGGCGCTGGTGGACGCTTCGCATAACAAGATTGCTACGCTGAAGGACCTGGTGCTGATCTATTGCTGCAACTATGTGCCGTCGGCGGGGAAGTATACGGTGGCCGTGCTGCGGATTCTGGGGTTTGCGGCGATGGTGACGCTGCTCGGGATTGGGCTGATGTTCTATTTCCTGACGCGGCGGCGCAGGATGCCGGGCGCGGCGGCTTAGGGAGGCTGCGGAAAAAGTCCATCCGGCAGCATGTGCGGAACGGCCCGGGGCTCAAGAGGGTGCTGAAAAAGTGTCTCGCCGGGAAGAAAGCGTACCTCAGCGGCTAAAGCCGCGCTGATTTTGCGGTACTTGCGGCACGGCTGAAGCTGTGCCCTTAAGCAAAACGGACTTTTTCAGCACCCTCTAAAGCCCCTTGATTTTGCTGTGATTTTCGCAGGGCTAAAGCCCTGCGCTCCCACCGAAAAGCACAAAGCGTGCATTTTCCGCAGCCTGTTGGAGTCTCTTAACATTGGACTCAGCTTCGTACTGGCTGGGCATGTTCTGTGTCGTTCGTGTGGTCAATGGAAAGCCCGGCAGGTCTTTGCCGGGCTGTTTATTTCAGCTCCAATATCGATGGAATGTTTGAACACTCAGCCGCCAATGCGAATGGATTTATTCTGCTGCGTGCAGAATGGCATGCAAATTTGCAGGTGCTTAGGTTCTCAATGTGTCAACACGCTTTGGAGTCGCTGGTTGGGTCTTGATGTGTTGGGGTTGCAGGCCGAGGCCGATGAAGCGGGCGGTGAGGTGCTGGAAGCCCGGGATGCGGGTGAGGATGCGTAGTGTGAGCGGCATTGTGACCGGGCCGGGGTTGTTCAAGACGCGGTTGAGGATGCGGTGGGCAAAGACCTGGAAGGCCTGGGTGCGGCGGACGGCCTTTTCGCGGTAGTGCTGGACCTGTTGCAGGTGGTGCGGGGTGAGGGCATTGGAGTGGAGGGCTTCGGTGAGGATGTTGGCGGCGGCGACTGCGTCCTGCAAGGCGATGTTGATGCCGATGCCGCCGACGGGCGACATGGCGTGCGCGGCGTCGCCGATGCAGAGCAGGCCGGGTGAGGACCACCGCTCCAGATGATTGACCTGCACGGTGAGGAGCTTGACCTTGTCCCATGAGTCGATCTCGGCGACGCGGTCGGCGAGGAAGGGAACGATGCGGGTGATGCTTTGCTGGAAGGCCTCGATGCCCTGCTGCTGAATCTGCGCGAAGCTGCCTTTGGCGATGATGTAGGCGAGCTGGAAGTAGTCGATGCGGTTGATGAGGACGATGAGACGTCCGTAGTTCACGTAGCCGAGGCCGCTTTCGGCGTCGGATGGTTTGCGCGAGAGGCGGAGCCAGAGGACGTCGATGGGTACGCCCTGGTCGATGACGTTGAGATGGGCTGCGTCGCGCGAGATGGCGTGGCGGCCGTCGCAGCCTACGGTAAGGGTGGCGGGAATCTCGACGGGGCCTTCGGGTGTGTTGGCGAGGACGCCGGTGGTGACGCCGTTTTGCTGGATGAGGCCGGTGGCCTCGCAGCCCATGCGCAGGGTGAAGGTGGGGAAGTGTGCGGCTTCGGCGGCGAGAAAGTTGAGGAAGTCCCACTGCGGCATGAGCGCGACGAATTTGGCGTGGGTGGGCAGGTGGGTGAAGTCGGCGAGGGTGGCGGTGCGGTGGCCGATGGTGACGGTGGTGTGATCGATGCGCGAGTGGCGGATGGCGAGGAGCTTGTCGAGCAGGCCAAGCTCATACATGAGTTCGAGCGTGGAGGGGTGGATGGTGTCGCCGCGGAAGTCGCGGAAGAAGTCGGTGTGTTTTTCGAGGACGGTGACGTGGATGCCGCTGCGGGCGAGCAGGAAGCCGAGCATGATGCCGGCGGGGCCTCCGCCGATGATGCAGCAGGTGGTTGGAGGGGGTGTGGTGGGCTCAGCCATGACGCGGCAAGGGTAACAAGGGGAGTGGGGCGGGTCAAAGGAGGTGGTTGAAGGATTCCACCTGATGGAGGCTCTGATTAAGTATCGGAGGGCCATGGGAGGAATCGGCGCAGAAAAGGGATGCGGGGATTCTTCCCATTCGACTTCGCTCAGGGCAGGCTGCTGCGCTCAGAATGACGGGCCAACCATGCGCTCAGAATGACGGTCGAAAATGCGTTCAGAATGACGGTCTAACATGCGCTCAGAATGACGGGTTGAACATGCGTTCAGAATGACGGTCGAACATCGGAGACTTAATCAGCGGCTCCTTCGCGACGATGAGGTTGTCGCGGAGGTGGGGTGCCCGGCTATGATTTGGAACGATGGGCATGCGCTCCTGGCTGCGGGAATGGAAGAGATGGCTGCGAGTTTTTGTAATGTGGTTTGCCGCCGGGGTGGCGCTGCTTTGGCTGCTTGCCGCGTCGATGCTGGTGGAGGCCAGGTGGATCGATCCTCCGACGACCGCAGTGCGTGTGGAGCGGCGGGTGCAGGCGTGGATGCAGGGGAAGCCGTATCGTGAACGCTATGCGTTTGTGCCGTTTGGTCAGATTTCGCCGAACCTGCAACATGCGGTGATTGCGGCTGAGGATGCGCGGTTTTATCAGCATCACGGGTTTGACTGGCAGGCGATGGAGATCGCGGCCGAGGGCGATCTGAATGGCAAGCGTCTGAGGGGTGGGTCTACGCTGACGCAGCAACTGGTGAAGAATCTGTTCTTCGGGACGGAGCGCTCGATTGTGCGTAAGGGGGCAGAGGCTTCGCTGGTGCCGGTGGCTGAGCTTGTACTGGGCAAGCAGAGGATTCTGGAGTTGTACCTGAACGAGGTGGAGTTTGGGCCGGGTATCTATGGGGTTGAAGCGGCTTGCCGTTCGTATTATGGGACCTCGGCACGCAGCATCGACCGGGGACAGGCGGCGCGGCTGGCTGCGGTGTTGCCTGATCCGCGAAGGCGACGGCCGCAGGCGATGAACCGGTACAGCGGAATTATTTTGAGGCGGATGGGGCAGATGGGGTGGTGATGGTCAGTGTGAAATACGGGAGTCTCTCCGCTGCGCAGCGCGATACGACTGCGCTGCTTCGGTCGAGATGACGTACGTTGATCGTCGTGTGTCGTCGGCGGACCCACCTTAGCGACGATGAGGCAGTCGCGAAGGTGGGGCACCCGGGGTTGTTGCAATGTTGAGGGTTTGGAGCCAGTCGGTGGGGGACTGGGCGAGATGGTCGGGTGGGACGGTGATGAGCGATTGCGGGGCCAGGCCGAAGGCGCAGCCGATGGAGCGCGCGCCGGTGTTGCGGGCGGTGAGGACATCGACGTGCGAGTCGCCGATCATGACGGTTTCGGCGGGGGTGATTGTTTTTCCGGTCAGGGCGCTCGCTTCGGCGATGAGGGTGAGGAGGCCATGCGGGTCGGGCTTTTTGGTATGGAAACTGTTGCCGCCGTAGTTCTGGAAGAAGAAGGGGCTGAGGCCGAGGTGGTCGCAGATGGCGCGCGAGGGGTTGACGGGCTTGTTGGTGAGGACGGCCATGGGGAGTGCGGGATGGGCGGCGCGGATGGCTTCGAGTGAGTCGATGACACCGGGGTAGACGTAGGTGAAGTCGAGTTTGTGAGCGCGGTAGTAGTCGAGGAAGAAGGCGATGGCCTGGGCTACGAATTCTTCATCGTGACGGTCGCCTTCGGGGTCGCCGAGGGCGCGGCGGACGAGCATGGAGACGCCGTCGCCAATGTAGGTGGCGATGACGGCGTCGGGGAGTGCGGGTTTGTGGAAGTGGGCGAGGGTGGCGTTGACAGAGTTGCAGAGGTCCTGGCGTGAGTCGATGAGGGTGCCGTCGAGGTCGAAGACGAGAAGGCCGTGGGGCGAAGCTGAAGGCATTGATTAAGGATAACGGACGCGGGGTGTAAGCTCGTTGTCAGCTTTCGAGGAGGTTGTATGAGCGAGTTGACTGGTGTGGAGTGGACGCGGCGTCAGTTTGTAACGGCTCTGGCTGCAGCAGGTTTAACGGGAAGCACGATGGTGGCGGGCAGAGCAGTTGCGCAGACGCCGCTGGATCCGGATGAGGCGGTGCGGGAGTTGATGGCCGGCAACGGGAGATTTGTTGCGGGCAAGTTGTCGTCGTTCGACCACGATCTCGAGATCTTGAAGGCGGGGACGGTGGAGAAGCAGGAGCCGTTTGCCGCAGTGCTGTCGTGCGCGGATTCGCGGGTGCCGGTGGAGCTGGTGTTTGACCAGAGCATCGGGCACTTGTTTGTGGCGCGCGTGGCGGGAAATATGGTGACGCCGGAGATGATCGGAAGTCTTGAATATGGCGTGGCGGTGCTGGGTGTGAAGGCGATCCTGGTGCTGGGCCATGCGAAGTGCGGAGCGGTGAGCGCGGCGATGAAAGGGCAGGAGGTCCCGGGGCAGATCAGCGTGTTGTATCAGCACATGATGCCCGCTATCGGCAACGAGCACGATGTGACTGCTGCCGTGAAGGCGAATGCACGGTTTCAGGCGCAGCTGCTGGGCGAGAGCTCGACCGTCGTTGCCAAGGCTGTGAAGGACGGAGCCCTGAAGGTTGTGGCGGGATACTACGACCTGGCGAGCGGACGGGTGATGCTGGTTTAGAAACTGCCTGGAAATCCTGCCGCAGGGCGGGCGGGAGACGAGATGTGAATGATTTTTCGCGCAACCCACCCTGGCGACGATGAAGCCGTCGCGAAGGTGGGGCACCCGGATGGATTGCTTGAGGGCGGCGCTATTTGATGCGGATGTCGCCTGAACCGGTGCTGATGCTGATGGTGGGGCCGCCGCCGTTGACTGGGCCGGTGACGTGATGGCGGTTGAGGCTGCCCTGCATGAGGATGGGTTGCGCGAGGTCGATGTTGCCGGAGCCGGCGCTGGCGTCGAGGTTGAAGTGCGAGTGACCGACGGCGAGGTTGACGGAGCCGCTGCCGGTGGAGAGCTTCCATTGCGAGGTGGGCTGGCCCTGGATGGTGATGTCGCCTGAGCCCGTGCGCGAGATGAGGCCGCCGGAGATGCCGCTGAGCTGGATGTTGCCGGAGCCGGTTTCGGCTTTGACGTCGCCGGGTGCGGATTGCCGGAAGTCGATGTTTCCGGAGCCGGTGCCGAGTGTGGCTGCGCCCTGAACGCCGCTGGCATGGATATTGCCGGAGCCGCTGCTGGCCTTGAGACTGGAGCCTGCGTCTTCGACGGTGATGTCGCCGGAGCCGGTGGAGGGAGCGAGCGCGGAGGCTCGGGGCACGGTGACGTCGTAGTCGATGGAGATGTTGCGGTAGAGTTCGTTCGAGCCGTGATGCTCGCCGATGGTGATGTCGTTGCCGTTTTGCACGATGGGCGGGTTGGCGACGATCTGCTGGATGCGCGAGTCCACGTCGCCGCTGAACAAGCCGTGGTTGGCATGGAGGTGCGCGATGACGTGGACCTGATTGCCGCTGCCGGCGTGGAGGTGGATGTTGCCGGAGCCGGTGGAGACAGAGACGTTGGGCGTGCTGCCGGTTGAGAGGGTGCGGTCGAAGGTGGAGTCTGCTGAGGCGGTGGCGACGGCGAAACTGAGCGCGGCGGCGAGAGCGACGACTTGAAGTTTCATGCGGTTCTCCTCAATGCGATGATTTGGCCCGGGCTATTGCTGGAGGATGACGGTGTCTCCGGGGTTGATGCCGGAGAGGACCTCGGTTTTGGTGCCGTTGGAGATGCCGGCCTTGATGGCAACGACCTTGTAGCCCTTCTTCTGCGACGAGTCGGGTACCTGGACGGAGGCGTTGCGGTCTTTGTCGTAGAGGACGGCCTGCTCGGGGACGGTGATGGCGTTCTTGTGCTCGTCGAGGATGATCTCGGCGTTGGCGGTCATCTGGGCTTTGAGCTCGCCGCCGGGGTTGTCGATGGAGACGCGGACCTCGAAGGTGGTGACGTTGTCTTTTTCGACGCCGAGCGGAGAGATCTTGGTGACTTTGCCGTAGAAGGTCTTGTCCTTGAAGGACTCGACCTTGATGCGGGCGGGCTGGCCGAGATAGACCTTGGCGATGTCGGACTCGTCCACTTTGCCATCGACGTAGACCTGGCTGGTGTCGCCGATGGTCATGATCTGCGTGGCGGTGGAGCCCATGACGAGGATGGAGCTGACGGCGTCGCCGAGTTCGACGTCACGGGAGAGGACGACGCCATCCATGGGTGAGGTGATGGTGGTGTAGCTGAGCTGCTCCTCAAGCTGCGAGAGCGAGGCCTGGGCCTGCTGTACCTGGGCTTGGGCCTGATGGAGGCGGGAGGTATCAACGGAGATCTGAGCGACGGCTTTGTCGCGGGTGTTGGCCGCGGCGAGATACTTCTGCTCGGCGTCGTCGAGAGACTGTTTCGAGACGACGCCGTCTTTGGACATCTGAAGCGCGCGCTCGTAGGTGTTCTTGAACATGGGCAGGTCGGGCGCTTCGGCGTTGACCTTGTCGTATTTAATGGCGGCCTGGGCGGCGCGGGCGTTGGACTCGGCTGCGGCGAGCTGGGCGCGCTGCGCGGAGACCTGGGCGAGAATCTCAGCCTGGTCGAGCTGCGCAAGTACCTGTCCCTGCTTGACGCGGGCGTTGATGTCTACATTGAGTTTGGTGACGATGCCTGAGGCT
>NZ_DASUBE010000026.1:0-6712 GCF_035763405.1 Edaphobacter sp. | reverse complement strand
ACGCAACACGCTCTCAAGCGGCGTCATTCCGCAAATATCCGCCATCATGGGGCCGTGCGCAGGCGGCGCGGTCTACTCGCCCGCCATCACCGACTTCACCGTCATGACCGAGAAGACCAGCTACATGTTCGTCACCGGGCCTGACGTCATCAAGACCGTCACGCACGAGGACGTAACCAAGGCCGAGCTGGGCGGCGCCGTAACGCACAACGAGATCTCCGGCGTTGCGCACTTCATGGCGCACGACGACCAGGAGTGCCTCGCCACCATCCGCGAACTCATCGGCTTCATTCCATCGAACAACCTCGACGACCCGCCGCGCCGCGCTACCACAGACGACCCCGCGCGCGCCGACTCCGCGCTCGACACCATCATCCCCGCCGAGAGCAACCAACCCTACGACATGGTCGAGGTCATCCGCCGCGTCGTGGACGAAGGCTATCTCTTTCAAGTGCACGAACACTACGCGCGCAACATCGTCGTCGGCTTCGCGCGCATGGCGGGCCGCCCGGTCGGCATCGTGGCCAATCAGCCTGCAGTGCTGGCGGGAGTGCTCGACATCAACGCCAGCGTCAAGGGCGCGCGCTTCGTGCGTTTCTGCGACGCCTTCAATATTCCGCTCATCACCTTTGAAGACGTGCCCGGCTTCATGCCCGGCGTGCAGCAGGAGCACGGCGGCATCATCCGCCACGGCGCGAAGCTGCTCTACGCCTTTGCCGAGGCCACCGTGCCCAAGCTCACCGTCATCACGCGCAAGGCCTACGGCGGAGCCTACTGCGTCATGAGTTCCAAACATCTGCGCACCGACTGGAACATCGCCTGGCCCACCGCTGAGATCGCTGTCATGGGTCCGGAGGGCGCGGTCAACATCGTCTACAAGCGCGAGCTGGATGCAGTCGTCCGCCGCGCACAGGCCGTCATGCCGCAGGGCGTTTCACTCACCGAAGAACAAAAACTCGAAGTGCTTGCCGAAGCACGCAAGGAAAAAGTGGAAGAGTTCCGCGAGCGATTCGCCAACCCCTACGTCGCCGCCGAGCGCGGCTACATCGACGCCGTCATCCGTCCCAGCGAGACACGCCGCCACCTCAACACCGCACTCGACATGCTCGCCACCAAGCGCGAAAAGAATCCCGCAAAAAAGCATGGCAATATCCCGCTGTAACCCTGCGAACTATGGCAACGATCGACACCAACACAGCCGAACACTACAACTGGGGCGAGGACTGCGACGGCTGGCATCTCGTCCGCGCGCCTGAACTCAGCATCATCGAAGAGCGGATGCCGCCCGGCGCAAGCGAGGTCCGCCATTACCATGCGCACGCGCGCCAGTTCTTCTATGTGCTCGAAGGCGAGTTGCACATGGAGATCGACGGGGACAACCACACACTGAGCACAGGCCAAGGCATTGAGATTGCTCCGGGCCAAACGCATCAGGCCATCAACCGCAGCGGCTCGCCGGTGCGCTTTCTTGTCACCAGCCAGCCGTCGAGTCACGGCGACCGCATCCTGAATCCTACTTGTTGATCTTCAGGTCGATATAAAACTGGTTCTTGCTGTCGAAGGAGCTGATCGTCTTCGTGCCGCTCTTCTTGCCGTCGCTCGTCGCCCAGAGTTCGTAGTCGGTGTTCTGGGCGAGCTGGCCGAAGCGGTAGCTGCCGTCGTCGTCCGCGATGGCGCTCTTGACCGCCAGCGTGTGGTCATCCTTCAGATAGACCACGGCGCCCTTAATCGGAGCATCGGACCGGTCAACAACCTTGCCCTGCACCGTGCGCTGTGACTGGGCAAACACCGGCCTCTGCGCAGCCATCCCAAGGGCTGCGACGGCGGCCATGGCAAGGACTGCTTTACCGGCAACGGAACGGAGCGGGAACGAGATGCGCTTCATAGACATAAGTATACGTCTACCCAGGGGCAGGCGCAGCTACTCGTCATCCTCCCCGACAAAGCGCACGGTTTCCTCGTCGTCGTAGCCGGCCTCGACTGCCGCCAGCTCCACCGGATCGACCGACACCACTTCCAGCTCAACGCCGCACTCATCGCACTGCAGCGTCTCACCTTCCTCGATCTCGTCCTCATCGACCGCGATGGGGTTATCGCATTCTGGACAAACAACTGCCATTGTTTCCAGGCCTCCACGGTTTCCCGGTCCGCCGGCCGTCTTTCAGGATGGTGGTACGGCACCTGCGGACGTGGGAAACTTATTTTTATTTAGCGGCCATCCTGCCCTTTCGTCAAGCTACGATTGTCTCTGCTTCCGGGTTTCCACAGAAGGAGAATTTTCGTGACCATTGGACGTTACGTTTTTCGCTGCGTGAGCCGACTTCCCGTATCGGGACTCCTGCTCAGTTTTCTGCTTGGCGGCAGCTTTGTCTACGGCCAGGCCGCGCCAGCCGGACAGCCGCTCCCGCCTGCCACCGCTGACCCGGCCATCGCCCATGCGCTCGAGCAGGTCTCACCAGCCGATGTCCGCGCAACCATTGAAAAGCTGGTCAGCTTCAACAACCGCAGCACGCTCTCCAGCATGGAGAGCAACCTCCCGCCCAACACCGGCGTCTCTGCCGCCGCCGACTGGATCGAGTCCCGATTCAAGGAGATCTCGGCAGCCTGCGGCGGCTGTCTTCAGGTCAAACGCGACGACTTCGTCGAGCCGCCGCAGACCGGTCCCTATGCACGCATCCTGAAGCCCACGAAGATCACCAACGTCTATGCCATCCTGCGCGGCACGGACCCGGCACAGGCGGCCCGCATGGTGCTCGTCACCGGTCACTACGACTCGCGCAACTCCGACAACTTCAACACGCGCGACGCCGCTCCCGGAGCCAACGACGACGCCAGCGGCGTGGCCGTCTCCATCGAGTGCGCAAACGTGCTCTCAAAGCTCAGGTTCCCCGCCACCATCGTCTTCGTCGCGGTCGCGGGAGAGGAGCAAGGACTCAACGGCAGCGCCCATCTCGCCAAACTGGCAAAGTCCGAACACTGGCAGCTAGAGGCCGTGCTGAACAACGACATCGTTGGCGGAGACACCACGCCCGCCGACCCGCTCCAGGACAAAACCGCCGTCCGCGTCTTCTCCGAAGGCATCCCCAGCGACGCGACACCGCAGCAGATCAGTTCCATCCGCTCGCAGGGAGCCGAGAGCGATTCGCCCGCGCGTGAACTCGCTCGCGCCATCGCCGAAATCGGCGCAGCCTACTTCGCCCCCACCTCCGAGCGTCCGCCAGCAACGCCTGGACGCCCACGCAGCCAGCACATCCGCATGGTCCCCGCCTTTCATCCCGTGCTTATCTTCCGCCGCGACCGCTACCTGCGCGGCGGCGACCACATCAGCTTCAGCCTCGAAGGCTTCGCCGCCGTGCGCTTCACTGAGTGGCGCGAAAATTTCAACCACCAGCACCAGAACGTCCGCGTCGAGAACGGCATCCAGTACGGCGACCTGCCTCAGTTCGTTGACTTCAACTACGTAGCCAATGTCGCCCGCATCAACGCAGCCACCCTGGCCACGCTGGCCTCCGCTCCGGGCGAGCCGCAGAACGTCCACCGCGTCACCATCGAGCTTGACAACAACACCACACTCACCTGGGACCCACCCGCCGGGATGCCCGCCGGAGCCACCTACCAGATCGTCTGGCGCGACACCACCGCGCCACAATGGACAACAGTCCTCGACGCAGGCACAGCCACCAGCATCACCCTGCCCATCTCGAACGACAACGTCATCTTCGGTGTCCGCACCATCGACCGCGCAGGACATGCCAGTCCCGCCGTCCTGCCCACACCCGTGCGCACAAAAAGATGACCACAGATTTCACGGATAACAGCCAATCCGTGAAAGTCCGCGAAATCCGTGGTCCCTCTATCCGTGCAATCAGTGGTAATCGGTGTTAAGCCTGCGCTCAGAACTTCGCAGCGCCCGCGGCCTCCTTCGAGATCTCGACCGTGCCCTTCAGCGCAATGTCGGCCGACGAGTCTCCCACGCGGATGCCGAAGCTGCCCGGCGCAATGTGCCAGCCCTTCGCGTCCGTGTCGTAGTAGGCAAAGGCGCGGTCGTCGAGCTTGACCGTCACATGCTTCGTCTGGCCCGGCGCCAGCGAAACCTTCTCAAAGCCCTTCAGCTCTTCTTCCGGCCGAGGCACGCTCGAGTGCGTGTCCGAGACATACACCTGCGCGACTTCCTTGCCCGTGCGCTTGCCCGTATTCGTCACGTCGAACGAAACGGTAGCAGTTGCGCCCTCGGGCCGCACAGCCAGGTGCGAGAAGCGGAACGTCGTGTAGCTGAGTCCGAATCCAAACGGGTAAAGCGGCTCGACATGATTGTGCTGATAGCCGCGATAGCCAACGAAGATGCCCTCTCTGTACTCCACCTTGTTGGTACCCTCTTCCGGATAGTAGGTGTTGAACGTGGGGTTGTCCTCGGCGCGGCGCTCGAAGGTAGCAGGCAGGTGGCCGGAGGGATTCACGTCGCCGAAGAGGATTTTAGCCAGCGCCGTGCCACCGTCCTGACCGCCGTACCAGTTCTCCATGTAGACCGGCACCTTCGCAAGCCACGACTCGCTATCGACATTGCCGCCCGAAGTGACGGTGACGATCGTCTTCTTGTTGATGGCGGCCAGTGTGCGGATGAGCTGGTCCTGGCCGAACGGCAGGTCGAAGGTGCGATCGCTTCCCTCAGACTCCGATTCAGCATCGAAACCTGCGGCAATGACCACGACATCAGCCTTCGCTGCAAGCTTTTTCGCGCGCTCATCGACAATCTTGTTCTCATCAATGATGCCGAAGCGGATGCGTCCGCCCCAGCGAGTGCGATGCGCATCTTCAACGACGACCTTGTGCGGACCGGCAGAAAGGTGCAGCGTAAGATCCGGCTGGTAGGCACGCACCATCGTCCAGTTGTCGATAATCAGTTTGCCGTCAAGATAAACCCGATTGCCGTTGCCCTCGCTCGACCCCTGCATGGCGATGATGTAGTTGCCGTCCTGCGCTGCGACATAGTAGCCGGTCCAGCGGTGAGAGACCGCGTGTGCGCCGCCGGGCATCGCTTCGCCGGGCTGACCGGAGCTGTTGATGTGCTCGACGACGGCAGTGGTAGGTGTACCTGTGAGATCGAGGCTTGGGAAGGTCTCAAGCTTCAGCCCGGGTTCGCCGCCGTTCGCTTCGGTGACGAAGCTGGTATCGCGGGCAAGGTCGGTGAGCGTAGGCAGGCCTCGGTCATAATAGACCGTCGCGCCGGAACCAAGATAGGCGGTGAGACCTTCAAGAGTGCTGACTGTGCGGAACGGCTTGACGCCGGCGCTGCCGCCGCCCACAGGCACGCCGGGATATGCATCCGGCCCAACGACAAGAATCGATTTCGTCGCAGTCTTCGAGAGCGGAAGCAGGCCGCCCTCGTTCTTCAGCAGCACAAGCCCCTCCTCGGCAGTCTGAAGCGCGACTGCATTGTTCCGCTCGTCGCTGAGCGAGATGGAGTCGTCGAGCTGCGTGCGGTCAAGCCAGCCAAAGCGCGCCGCCGTATCGAGAATGTGGAACACTTTCTCGTCAATCGTCGCCTCAGAGACCTTGCCGCTCTCGACAGCCGAAGTCAGGTTCTTCGGGTTCATGAAGCGGCCGGTCGGCATCTCGATATCGAGTCCGCCGTTGGCCGCGGCAACGGCATCGTAGGTCGCATCCCAGTCCGACATCATCACACCGTCAAAGCCCCACTGCTTGCGGGCAATGTCGGTGTTGAAATATCCGTTCTGCGTCATGTGCTTGCCATTCACGAGGTTGTAGGAGTCCATGATCGCGCCCACATGCGCCTTGCGGACCGCGTCCTCGAAGCCCGGCAGATAGATCTCGCGCAGCGTCCGCTCGTCGATCACCGAGTCCGAGTCGTGGCGCAGATACTCATTGTTGTTGCCGAGAAAGTGCTTCACCGTCGAGCTGACACCCTCCGTCTGCATCCCCGTGATATATCCCACCGTGATGGCCCCGGTCAGGAACGGGTCTTCGCCGAAGTACTCGAAGTTGCGCCCATTACGCGGCGAACGGTAGATGTCGATGCCGGGGCCGAGCATGAAGTGGACACCACGTGCGCGCGCGTCGCGTCCAATGGCCTTGCCCACCTCGAATGCCAGGTCCCGGTTCCACGAAGCCGCGAGCCCAATGCCAATCGCGTAGGTCGTCGAGGGCAAACCAGCGTTACTGCGCACACCGTATGGGCCGTCGGACATCTCCAGCGCGGGCAGGCCAAGCGACGGCATGGCGCGCACCGCAAAGCCGGTGCCACCAATGTATTCGAGCTTCTGTTCGAGCGTCATCTTGTGGACAAGAGCGTTAACGCGGGCGCGAATCGCAGGAGAGTCGGGCTGAGGGGCCTGTGCAAGGGCGGCTGGTGCAGCGAGCAGCACAGCTGAGAGCAGGGCGATGCCTGCCTTCGCGCCAGCTCTCGATTTCGAGGTTCTCGGCAACATGTCGGGGCGGATCCTTTCCTTTTTGCTGAAGGTAATGGTCGCTGCTAAGACGAGCGTTTGTCTATAGCAGTTTTCCTGGAGGCATACTCTCGGCGACCTCTTCAGCCGCAAAGCCACCCTCGCTTTTTGTTGTCATTTCCGAAGGGAATCTGCGTTTCGCATTGCCACGCGCGGGGCTACACCTCTATGGAATATGCTCTCAGCGGCTCGTCCGCATGGTACATGCAGAATCAGTTGCGGGGTACAGTCGCGGGTCTACTGCGTCT